>JBHHZR010000030.1:0-16179 GCA_046758125.1 Candidatus Nitrosopumilus sp.
CTCTCTGCGCTTTTAATTTTCTATATTTGCAAGCTCAGCTAACATTGCAGATAGCTGAATCTCAGAGTTTGCTCCAACTAAAATTCTATAGTCATACTTTGCAATTATTTCTAAGATATCTGCTAATTTGACATGTTTTGATTTGAATACTGCAGAATTGAGATATTTCAGAAAGTCCGATTCAGACATTCCGTAAACTTTGATTAGCTCTATCATCTTCTCTCTTGCTTCTGATACTTTTCCAGATAGTGCAATTTTTAGAACCTCATCAACATCACTAGTTTTGGTTAAACCAGCTGAGGCCTTTACAGTCTCTACTGTAATTGTACCAAGACTTGCAGTTGCTTGCATTAAATTAATTGCATGTCTTAAATCACCTTCTGAATAATCGTAAATTTCTTTGAGACCTTTTTTATCAACTTTTACCTTCTCTTTTTTAGCAATCTCTTCTAGTCTGATAATTACATCTTCTTCAGGAATTATTGTGAACTTAAAAGTAGCACATCTACTCTGAATGGGTTCAATTATTTTTGAAACATTATTTGCAATCAAAATAAATCGACATATTTTTGCAGTATCTTCAATTATTCTTCGAAGTGCAGTCTGAGCATCAACAGTCATCTCATCTGCTTCATCTAAAATGATAATCTTGAATGGAACATCGGCCATACCTGCATATCTTGAGAATTTCTTTACCTTTTCTCTAACCATGCCAATTCCTCTTTCATCAGATGCGTTGAGTTCCAATGTGTAATCTTTGGCATAATCTCCAAGGATCTGACTTGAAATGCATAATGCTGTAGTTGTCTTGCCAACTCCTGCAGAACCTGAAAACAACAAGTGAGGCATGTCTATTGGATCTTTGATTAGGGCTTCTAGACTACCAATAATTTCAGTTTGGTTGACAACTTCAGAAAGCTTTGTTGGCCGATACTTTTCTACCCACATACCAGTTGCAGACATGAGACTTTAGTTGCAATTCCCATTAATAAATCCGAATTGGTTATTGTATCATACCACAAATTAAAATCTCGATCAAGCCTATCTTATGCGCGATCAGGCTGAGGTTAATTAGGATCAATTGATCTCACCAAATTGTTAACAGAATTGATCGATCCGATACTTGAGGATCTAAAGGACGATAAATGATCTCACATGGACATAGAAAAAGTAGAAAAAGTACATTCGATAGGACATCGTCTAAAGGATACTAAGGTCTCAGTTAATCAAGATTTCAAGTTCAATGTTGCAGGAATTAAGGCTGAAGGAAAGCAAGGTGAAGTAAATAATGTGCCTCAATGGGTTGGAAAGATTCTGTCTGCTAATAATTTGGCAACACTTGATTCTCAAGATATGATTACAGAACTAAAACAAGCATTATCGAAAGAGAAGATGGTTGGAGAATATCAAATCTCTACACTTGAACCACACTTTTACATAAAATTAAAAGAATCCATGAAAGAGCTCAATCATGATGATTTTGATAAAGTTGAAAGTATTATGTTAGAATTATTTAGAATGAGAAGGGGAAAACTAGTAAAGATAGCAGATACCATCAAACTAAATTCTGAACTTTACAATAAACTAACTGTTGAAGAAAACATTTTCTATAAAACTATCTATGAGAACAGCCAAGAGTTTGAAAGACAAATAAAAGGAGATTCAAATGAGCAAAGTTCAAACTAGTACATATACTGATTCTGCATTATCAGATAAAGTAAAGGAATTTCTTACTAGATTCAAAGACAAGTCTGGCAACTACAAGTATGTAGACGCAATCGATGAAATGATGCCTAAAAATGCAAAATACATTATTGTTGATTATAATGATTTAGTATATGAGCCAGAAATTGAGATAATATTTTCTCAAAACCCTGACAGAATTTTTGAAGCATTCTCAAGAGCAATAAAAGAAGCATTACAAACAAGATTTCCAGATTATGCTGAAAAGATAAAAGATGAAGTTCGTGCAAGACTCATAAATTATCCACTTGAACGCAGTCTAAGACAAATCAATGCTGAAACTATTGGAAAAATTACCAGTGTTTCAGGAATGGTAGTTAGAGCATCTGAAGTAAAACCTCTTGCAAAAGAACTAGTTTATCTCTGTCCTGATAAACATCCAACCAAAGTAATTCAAATTAAAGGAATGGATGTTAATGTCCCTGTAGTTTGTGATGAACCAAATTGTAAACATAGAGATTTTGAGCTAAAACCTGATGCAAGTAAGTTTATTGATTTTCAGATTCTCAGATTACAAGAACTCCCTGAAGATTTACCTCCAGGACAACTTCCCCATTACATTGATGTTACAATTAGGCAGGATTTAGTAGACAATGCAAGACCTGGTGACAGAATTATCCTTACAGGCATAGTCAGAATTGAACAAGAATCAGTTTCAGGAGTTACAAGAGGTCATAGTGGATTATACAGATTAAGAATAGAAGGTAATAACATTGAATTTTTGGGTGGACGTGGAACTAAAACATCAAGAAAAATAGAAAGAGAAGAAATTTCTCCTGAAGAAGAAAAAATGATCCAAGCATTAGGTAACAGTCCTGATGTGTATCAGAGATTAATTGATTCATTTGCTCCACATATTCAAGGTCAATCACTAATCAAAGAAGCTATTTTGTTGCTTATTGTTGGTTCAAATCAAAGACAATTAGGTGATGGTAGTAAGATTCGAGGAGACATTAACGTATTTCTAGTTGGAGATCCTGGTACTGCAAAAAGTGAGATGTTAAAGTTTTGTGCAAGAATTGCACCTAGAGGTTTGTATACTTCAGGTCGAGGTTCAACTGCTGCAGGACTCACAGCTGCTGTAGTCAAAGATAAAACAGGAATCATGATGCTCGAAGCTGGTGCAGTTGTTCTTGGTGATCAAGGACTTGTCAGTATAGACGAATTTGATAAGATGAAACCAGAAGATAGAAGTGCATTACATGAAGTTATGGAACAACAATCAGCAAGTATTGCAAAAGGTGGTATTGTAGCTACACTAAACGCTAGAACTTCAATTTTAGCTGCTGCAAACCCAATGTATGGAAAATATGATCCTTTCAAAAATATTACAGAAAATGTAAACCTGCCAATTCCATTACTTACAAGATTTGATTTGATCTTTGTTGTAAGAGATATTCCAACAAAAGAAAAAGATGAAAAAATTGCTAGACATATCATTGAATTACATACTCCTCAAGGAACAGACCAACGTTCTGTAATTGATGTTGATTTGTTAACAAAATATCTTGCATATGCAAAACGTGGAACTCCTGATTTGACTAAAGAAGCAGAAGAAAAAATTCTAGACTATTATCTCCAGATGAGAAATGTAGAATCTGAAGAAATGATTACAGTCACTCCAAGACAATTAGAAGGAATCATAAGATTATCTACTGCCAGAGCAAGATTGCTCATGAAAGATAAGGTAGAAGAAGAAGATGCTGAGCGTGCCATATTCTTGATTCAGAGCATGCTTCAAGATGCAGGAGTTGATGTAAATACCGGCAAAGTCGATCTTGGAGTGTTACAAGGAAAACCAAGAAGCGAGGTCTCAAAGATGCAATTATTCATGGATGTTCTTAAAGGTCTTGAAGGAGACAACAAGATTCCTGTAGAAGAAAAGACATTTGTCAGAGAACTAGAAAAGACTGAGAAATTCTCTGAAGAAGAGGCAAGAAACTATATCAGAAGAATGCTTAGAGAAGCATCTATTTATGAATCAAAACCCGGTCACTATAACCGAGTATGAATATAGAGAAACTAGATCTTCCGACCACTGCAATTGAATTTCTAAAATCACAAGGCTTTGAAAAACTATACCCACCACAAGCTGATTGTGTAACCTCTGGATTACTTGATGGAAAGAGTATGTTAGTGTCTGCCCCCACTGCAAGTGGAAAAACTCTGATTGCTATGCTTGCAATGATTGATTATCTTTCAAAAAATAATGGTAAGGTAATTTATCTCAGTCCATTACGTGCACTAGCTGCTGAAAAGTTTTCAGAATTTAAAAAATTAGAAAAAGTTGCTCTAGGAAAAAAAATCAAGGTTAGTATATCTACTGGAGATTTTGAAAATCTTGAAAAAAATTTAGAAAAAAGTGATGTATTAATTTTAACAAACGAAAAGATGGATTCAGTTATTCGACATGGAGCTGAATGGATTGAAGAAATTGGGCTTGTAATTGCAGATGAAGTTCATTTGATTGGAGATGAAAATCGAGGGCCAACACTCGAGATGATTCTAACTCAACTAAAATTATTAGAAACAAAACCTCAGATTGTAGGTCTTAGTGCAACTATTACAAATTCTGATGAGCTGGCTGATTGGCTTGATTGCAATCTTGTAAAAAATGACTGGAGACCAGTACCTCTTTCTGAAGGAGTATGTGATGCAGGAGAAGTCACTATGAATGATGGTAAAACCTTTGAAGTTGAGCGCAGTATACGGGGAACTCCAATCGATTTGGGTGTACAATCAGTAAAACAAGGAGGTCAATCCCTAGTTTTTGCAGAGACTAGAACTCGTTCAAAATCTCTTGCAACAAAGGCAGCAGATGCTATCTCGCAAATTTTAGAAAAAAAAGATTTGAATCAATTAGAAAAAACTTCACAGAAAATCCTTTCAGAAAATGAACACACTGAACTAATTAAAACTCTGGCTTTTCTTGTAAAAAAAGGAGTTGCTTTTCATCATGCTGGATTAAATCAAAACTGCAGAGAAACTATAGAGACAGAATTTCGTAAAGGAACAATCAAACTATTATCATCAACTCCTACACTAGCTGCAGGTGTTAATCTTCCAGCAAGAAGAGTTGTAATTTCAAATGTTAATCGATACAACGCAAAGGTTGGAGCAAACAGACCAATTAGTATCTTAGAATACAAACAACTTTGTGGAAGAGCTGGAAGACCACAGTATGATGATTATGGAGAATCAATTATTGTAGGTAACGGAAACACAGAAGATCTAATTGACTATTACATTAATGGAGAACCAGAACCAATAATCTCAAAGATCACTGATGATAAATCTTTACGTACTCATGTATTAAGTGTTGTAGTTACAAATCCTGGAATAAAAAAAGATGAGATCTTAGAATTCTTTTTGCAAACGTTAGGGGGCTTACAATCAAGAAAACCTACAATAAAATTTGCAATCGATATTTCTCTGCGCTTTCTTTCAAATGAATATCTTATTATCAAAAAAGGTGAAAGATATGCAGCTACTGAATTTGGAAAAAAGACATCAATGCTGTACATTGATCCATTAACTGCAACATACTTTAGAGATGCAATTGAAAATGTTTCCCAAGACAGGAAACACACATTTGGATTCTTACATTTGATTTCAAACTGTGAAGAATTTTTCCCAAAATTTGCACTTAGAAATAAAGATTATGAGTCTGCTAGTCTATTGATAGAAAACAATTCTTCAGAATTGCTTGAACCTATTTCAGAATATGATTGCTCAAGAAGCCTTTTGGCTTTACACGCCTGGATAACTGAATCTTCAGAATTATCCCTGTCTGATAACCTCGCAATAGAGTCTGGAGATATGCATAGGATGGTTGAGAATGCAGATTGGCTTTCATATTGTCTCAGAGAGATTTCCAAGCATGTTGAAAGAGTAGATTTACTTGAAGAACTTGCAAATCTAAGAAAAAGAATCACTTATGGAATACGAGAAGAATTACTTGAACTTGTAAAGGTCAAAGGAATTGGAAGAGTTAGAGCCAGAATTTTGTACAAACACAAAATTAAGAATCTAGATGATTTGGCAAAAATTCCAGTGAATAAATTAGCAGAAATAGATAAAATTGGTTCAACCCTTGCAGATAACATAAAGTCTGAATTACGAAAGGTTAGATAATTGATTGAATTAATAATCCCAACAATAGTTTCTTGCATTGTTGCATTTTTTGTTGTATTTGTAATGACTCCTCCTTTGATCAAATTTCTAGAAAAAAGAAATCTTACAGTCAAAGATATGAACAAAAAAGAAGATGTGATGGTTGTTAGACCAGGTGGGCCATCTATAATTGTAGGAATAATTGCATCAGAAATAGTTCTTTATGCATTTTTACAATTAAATGAAATTCTTGCAGTACTAATTACAACAACTGCAGCTTTTGCAATTGGATACGTTGATGATAGAAAAGTAATGGGAGGTTGGTTCAAACCAGTTGCGCTTGCAATTGCAGCACTTCCAATAATTGCACTTGGTGCATATGATTCAGATCTTGCATTTCCTTTGTTTGGCACCGTACAAATTCCTGCATTATATCTTGCATTGATAGTTTTTATGATTCCAATTACTGGAAACACAATTAACTCTATTGATGTTCTAAATGGAGTTGCAAGTGGATTTATGGTGATTGCAAGTTTTTCATTATCAATCTGTTTGTTTATAATTCAAAACTATGAAATTGCAATAGTTAGCTTGCCTTTGGGATTTGTCTCATTGGCTTTTTACAAATACCATAAAGTTCCAAGTAAAATTTTTCCTGGTGATTCAGGTGCACTAACACTAGGTGCAATGTATGGTACAATAGCAATTGTAGGTGGTGTAGAAATTATAGCTGCAGTAGCACTCTTACCAGCTGTTATCAACTCATTTTTGTTCCTATCAAGCGTAAAACGAATTGTAGAACACCGACAAATCAAGGGAAAACCTGTAGATCATACTGATGATTTCAAACTAAAAGCAACTGATGATAAAACTGCTCCCATAACGCTGGTAAGATTGATTCTTGCAAGAGGTCCATTATATGAAAAACAGGTTGGGTTTGCAATCTTCAAACTTGCTATATTTTCAGGAATTTTGGCTGTTATTACTGCATTTATGATGAGGATTTCACTTTGAAATCTGGTCTTTTTGGATTTTTGTTTGGAATGTGGATTCTGATACTTGTTGGAGGTGGAATTGTAGTGACAATTCTAGGGCCAATTTCAATTTCTGGATATGGTGAACTTAATTGGTTTATTGCATCAGTCATTAAAGCTATAGTTGCAATAATTCTAGTTGTAATTTGGATTTTAATTTTGTCTAAATTAAAAAACTGGATTTTCAGAAAAGAGATAAAATCTTAACTTTCTTTCCATTCTCTTTGTTTCTTGTCATATTCTTCTCTAGTGTATCTTATTGTAGCTGGAGAACCAATAACAACAGAATTTTCAGGAACATCTCTTGTTACAACTGCCCCCATTGCAACAACACTATTTTTTCCTACAGTGACTCCTGCTTTGATTACTGCACGTGCACCAACTATTGCATTATCCTCGATAGTAACTCCTATCATTTTATCACACATTGGATAAGGATCATTTGTCAATACAGCTGCAGGACCAATGAATGCATTTTTCCCAATTCTAGATAATGGTGGAATATATGCTGAACCTTCTATCTTTGTATTTTCACCAATCTTTACATTATAATCAATATGTACAAGAGATCCAATCTTTACGTTATCTCCAATCTCAACATCATCCCCAACATATGAAAAATGCCAAATCTGTACATTCTGTCCAATTTTTGCTTTTTCAGAAATAAAATTTGTAACCATTATATCACAAGTGCCATGGGTTTGCCTTTGTAATAATTTTTTCAGGTAATTTGTCCTTGTATGTTTTTAGAAATTCCATCTCTTGTTTCTTATCTCTTAATTCATCAGGAAGCATAATTGGAATCTCTTCAATAATGGGATAAAATCTTGAACATTTTGAACAATATAATGCACCTTCTGATACTGTACTATCTTTCTCTTTGATTTCAAATAATTCCAGAGGGTGGTTTTTGTCAATTGGACATGCTAAAATGTCCATCATTGTCTTGTTCATTTTAGATCTAGATATATTGGAATTCCTTTTTGACTAGATAAAAGTGCAGCTTCAGCAATCTTTGTAACATTAACTGCTTCTTGTGATTTGATAACTTGCTCATTTTTACCTTCAATTGCTCCAAGAAAACTTTGAATTTCTAGTAACAACGGTTCTTGTTTTTCATTTTGAATTGATTCAGAATCATCGCTTTTCTCTACAATAATTTCTTGAGTAATAAAATCTGATGAAATTATTGCATCCGTACATACAGCATCGAATTTTCTAACTTTTTTTGGTGTAATCCAGTTTGATGAAATGATTGCTACCTTATCATCTTTGTATCCTAGCATGATACTTGCAAAATCTTCATGTTCATGTTTTATTTTTCCTGCTCTTGCAAATACTACATTAGGCATATCATCAAATAACCAATTTGCAGTATCAATATCATGTACTGATGTATCATAAATAATTCCAACATCTTTAATGTGAAGTGGCATTCTATTTTCACGGTGAAATTCAAGCATTACTAGATCTCCAAATTTCTTTTCCTTTACAAGTTTTTTTACAACATCTACAGCAGGATTAAACCTCTCAATATACCCACATGTAAGAATCACTTTGTTTTTCTCTGCAAGTCTGGCTAAATCTTCACCATCTTCAGATTTGTATGTCATTGGTTTTTCAACAAATACATGTTTTTTTGCTTCTAACAATTTTTTTGCAATTTCTGTATGAGTTGATGTTGGTGTTACAACAAATGCACCATCAAATTCTTCTGAATTGAGTAATTCATCTAATGACTTGTAATGATTAACAGAATATTTTTCTCCATATTCTTTGCTTCTTTGAGAATCAGCATCACATACAGCTGATAATACTCCTAATTGGGATAAAATTCTAGTATGGTTTTTACCCCATCCACCAGTTCCAATTTGAACAATCTTCATCTAATACACCGCAGTAACCCAATGAGAATAGTCATCATTTTTGTTCATTACTATGTCTGTGTACTCTTGAATCATCTTCTTTGTAATGTCTCCTGGTTTACCATTTCCAATCTTTTGTGAATCTATTGAAATGATGGGGGTGATTTCAGCAGCCGTTCCTGTAAGGAAAACTTCATCAGCCATTACCAACTCACTTCTACTGATGTATCTTTCAACTACATCAATATCCAAATCATTTGCAATTCTGATTACTGCATCCCGAGTAATTCCCTCAAGTGCTGAAGATGTTAATGATGGTGTTGCCAATTGTCCATCTTTTACTATAAAGATATTTTCTCCTGGTGCTTCACTGACATTTCCATTATGATCAAGTAAAATTGCTTCATCAACACCATCTCTTTTTGCCTCTTGTGTAGCAATTATGGAGTTTAGATAGTTTCCACCCATCTTTGCTTGTACGGGAGTAGACATATCTGAGAATTTCCTCCAAGATACAACTCCAGCTGAAATTCCATTTTTGTTAAACAAATCTCCAAAAGGAAATGTAAAAATTGCAACACTGGTTGGAGCTTTTTCGGTCACATGTAGATTAATTCCATAATCACCGATAAAGTAAAACGGTCTGATATAGCATGATTTTTTAATATTATTTTTTTTACAGATTCCAATAATTACGTTCGTAATTTCTTTATCTGAAAAGTTCAATGAAATGTTGTAAAATCTACCTGATCTTCTAAATCGCTTTACATGTTCATCTAATCTAAATACATAGAGATTTTTTCCATTCCAATATGCCCTTATTCCCTCAAATATTGATGTTCCATAATGAATTGCATGAGTAGTAATTGGAACATGAGCCTTTTTTGTAAGGACATATTTTCCATCAAACCAAACATATTTTGAAAGTGGAAGTTTCATAGAAAATTTTTACCAGATGCGTATTAATCTCTATTTATTTTGACCATCCTTCTTTAGGAAATTTCATTCCTGCAACCCTTGTAGTAAGATCCTCTACATTTGCAAATTTTTCAACCGTTTTCCAATCTTCTTCAATAATCTTTACTATGCTTTCTGGAACATCTTTTTTCCATGAAGATTCTTTTCCAAGTGCTGCGTCATACATTTTTTCTTTAACTGATGCTGCTGAAAGTGATTTTCTCTCACCAATTTTTGGTTTTAATCTATACATCTTTAACATGTATCCTTCAGCTTTGTCTCCTGTGTATGAAAAAAAATCTCCTTCGACTCCACGAAGAATTTGTTTTCTTAATTGCCATGATTTTGGTGCCAATAATGGTGGCATGTACTTTTTGAATGGAGCAAAAAATGCATAATCATCGGTAATCTGAATCGAATCTCCAAAAACAGCTTCAAGCATTTTCTTTCTAACTTCAAAATTAAATGGGAAACTCTTACTATTGATCTCTTTTTCACCATCTTTAAAGACTACAGGCATGACTTTTACAACATCAGCTTCTTTTTTCAATTCTGAAATAATTTCAACATGAGCATTTGTTACGGGGTTTAGATGAGCAAGATATAGTGCAGTTATCAATTACATTGACTAGAAAAATCTCATATTTCAATGATTGATTTTTAAAAAATTCTATCCGTATGATTCGTATTTGACTTCAAAGCTTCCGTCTTCTCGTTTGTCATGTTCTGTGACAAATCCTTTTGGTTTTAAGAAGTCCATTACGCCATCAATTGTTCCTTGCCATCCACAAACATAGAAAATTGTATTTTCTTTGGTAATCTTATCGCCAATTAATTCTTCAAGTGGTGATAAACCATTTTCTCTAGGTCTTAGGAATGTTTCAACTCTTCCAACTTGACCTGCCCATGATCTGTTAAACCATTCTTGAGGTCTACTTATTGCAGCTCTATACTTAAAATTCCACTCATCTTTGCCTCTCTCAACACTCTCATTTTCAAGCTCAGTAAGCAAACTTTTGTAACTTAACTCATCAACATAACTAGCACCATGTAAAACAATGATCTCTCGTTTATCGCCACTGTCATGCAAATGTTGTGCATAACTGACAAATGGTGCTAGACCAGTACCGCCACCAATACAAACAATTCTTCTGTTATCTTTTTCACCGTTTGGAAGTTCTTCACTAATCATTAGTGCTCTGCCAGTTGGTTTTAACCAAAGAATTTCGTCTCCTTCTTTTGCATTAAATAATTGTGTAGTTAGTCTACCAGGAAGTGGTTTTCTTACCCATCTAATAACAAGCTCAATGTAATCTCTATTTTCTGGATGCGATGCAATTGAATACGCACGTCTAACAATCTTTCCACCTTCTACAGGATTTGGTAATCCTAATGTGATAAATTGACCTGCTTGATAATCTGGAACAGGACCATCCTTTGGAACTAGTCTGATTATAACAAGATCTTCTTTTAGTAATTGCACGTATGTGATAGTTGCCTTATTATCTACTACCATAACGATCCAATCATCATTAGCATGGTTAAATATATTGTGTTAATTTCATGACGTTGATTTCAATTATACCGCTAAACGTTAATAACCAATTTAGAAAACGTTAGTGAATCAGAATTCTGATTATTGGGCCGGTCGTCTAGTCTGGTAGGATAGGTGCATGGCATGCATCGGATCGAGGGTTCAAATCCCTTCCGGTCCACTACATTTTTTTAATTGAGAAAGTAGTTTTTCTATTTCAGGATCTTTTTCTTGAATTATTTTTTTTATTTTTTCTTCAGAGATTGTAATGTTTAGATCAATAATTGCTTGTAAAGCACTTTTTCTTACTTCTAAATCAGAATCTAAAAGAGATTCAAGAAAAATTTCTTTAGCTTCTTGAGCTTTAAGATATCCCAATGCTCCTATTGCACATGATCTAACCATAGAACGTTCATCTTTTGCAAGTTTTATAATTTCAGGAATTGCTGTTATTTCATTTCTATTTGCTAGTACTAATGACACAAAACCTCTGATATTTTTACTTGCAGAATTCAAACTTTTAATTAAAAAATTTGAAATTTTATTTTTGTTTAACACAAGTGAACTAAACGCCTCACCTCTTACTTGAATATCATCATCATCTAATTTTGAAATTATTTTTTCCAAAATTACTGGATTATCTGTAGAATCCAATGTCTCTAAAATTTTGATTTTTTCTTCACTATTTCCTGATTCTAAAACGCTTGAAATATTTTCCAACTTCTGAATAAATTCACTTTTCTGGTTAATAATAGTTCAAATTTTTTCATTAGATTCAAAAAAACCCTTTTAGCTTTAAATTATCCTTAAATACCAAATTTTGCATGTCAACCGAAGCCAGAGACACCATATTCATTGGTAAGAAACCATTGATGGCATATGTTACATCAACGCTAATTCAATTGGCAAACTTACCAGCCGTCAACATCAAAGCTAGAGGACTCAGCATAGGTCGTGCTGTAGATGTAGCTCAAATCATTGCACGAAAAACAGAAAACGCAGGATACTCTATCGGAGATATTAGAATTGGCTCAGAATCATTAGAGTCACAAGACGGTAGAACAAGAAACGTTTCAACAATAGAAATTGAAGTAAAGAGAAACACTGCTTAAGTGTTTCTTTACTTGAAATTTTTTATTTTATTCTCTTTTTGAAAATCCATACTTCTTTTCCATCTTTCTAAACTTTTTTAATTCAACCAAGTCATTGAATTGATCAAAGTTTACTACTTTTTGTTTGAATTTTGTAGTTGTCCCACTTTTCTTTAGTTCTTTTAAAATATTCATTGTAGCAAAAGTATTGGCAAATAATACCGAAAGTGGATACAGAATTATTTTAAATCCCATCTTATGTAACATTTGAGCGGAACTAATTGGTGTAGCTCCCCCTTCAATCATATTAGCAACAAGTGGAGCTTTAATTGATTTTCCAATCTTCTTCATCTCTTCAATTGTTTTTGGGGCTTCAATAAACACCGCATCAGCTCCTGTTTTTTTGTTTTGTAACCCTCGTTCAATTGCCGCATCTAGTCCTTCTGTTGCTCTTGCATCTGTTCTTGCAACAATAATGAAATCTTTACTTTCTCTAGCATCAATTGCAGCTCCAAGTTTTTCTGTATATTCTTCTTGTGAAACAACTTCTTTTCCCTGCATGTGACCACATCTCTTGGGCCATCTTTGATCTTCTAGAAAAATTCCAGAAGCTCCAGCAGATTCTAACTCTTTTACTAGTTTCCAAACACTTAATGCATTTCCATAACCAGTATCAGAATCAACAATTACTGGAACTGAAACTGCTCTACAAATTCTTCTTGCATTATCAACTGTTTCGGTTGCACCAATGAATCCATAATCTGGCATTCCAAATAGAGTTGCAGATGTACCATAACCTGTTTGGAACATTGCATCAAATCCTACCTTTTCTGCAATCTTTGCGCCAATTGCATCAAAAACTCCTGGTATGACTAGTGGTTTGTTTGCATTTAACATACTACGCAAATTTTTCATGAATGTATTTTTTCTATGAATTATTTATGACTTTAACAATTACTGAGAAATATCAACATCTCTTGTTTCAGGATTGATTTTTGCACCGATCAAAATGATCACTGAACCAATTATAACATTAATTCCAAGTAAAATAGGAATCAGTTCTGTACCTTTTGAAAGCATTGTAACGGCAATTAGTGGTGCCCATGATCCAAAAATTAATCCACCATTATAGATAAAACCACTTGCACTGTTCCTAACTTCAGTTGGAAATCTCTCAGACAAAAATGCAGGGATTGGTCCAAAACCTGTAGTTGCAACAATGATCAACACTACTGTATATGTTGCTCTTTCATAAGATGAATCCGCATTGTATAATCCATAAAATGCCGGTATCGCTACAATAATAGCTGCCATTGCAAAAAATGCAACTGTTTTCTTTCTTCCAATTTTTTGACTAATATATCCTGTAAATATTTGACCAAACAATGATGTAGTTGTTCCAACAATCATTAACATAGAAACTTCAGATTTTTCAATCTCTACATAATTTTGTAAAAATGTTGGATAAAATCCAATTGATGTATAGTATGCGTACATCAATCCTGTCATTAAAATCAAAGAAAAGATAAATTTTTTTCTTCCTTCGTTACTTGAAAATAATTTTTTTAGTGGAGATTTTATTCTTTTTTCTTGTTTTTGTTTTGCAAGCCAAACGTTAGATTCATTCATTCTAAATCTTACAAATAACGCAACTAATCCAGGAATTATTCCTGAAAAGAACATAATTCTCCATCCAATATCTACAAATTGTTCTCCTGGAAATGCTGAAACTGCTCCAAAAAATACCACTGATGCTAAAACAAAACCAAAATTAAAACCACTTTGTAAAAATCCAGAAAGAATTCCTCTTTTTTCTTTTGGGGCTGTCTCCATTGTAATTACAGCACCACTTCCCCATTCTCCTCCAGCAAAGAAGCCTTGCATAAATCGTAAACCAATTAGTAAAATTGGTGCCATTACTCCTACCATTTGCCATGTTGGTAAAAGTCCAGTAGCAAATGTTGCAGCAGCAAATCCCATTATTGTAATAATCATTGATTTTTTTCTTCCATGTTTATCCCCATAGTTTCCAAAGAATGCACCACCAAATGGTCGCATAATCAATGTGATTATGTATGCTGCAAATGTAGCTAAAAGTGAAAATGTTGGATCTTCAGCTGGAAAAAATAATGTGCTAATTAATGGAATTACAAGTAACATTAAAACTAGATCATAACCGTCAAGTGACCATCCAAGCCATGAACCAAAAACTATAGATTTTTGTTGCCTAGAAAGTGATGTCATAATGATATCTAAAAAATAGATTAATTTTTACTTTTCAAAAACAGTTATTCTATTTTGATCCGTTTTCCATTCTTCTTGATGTTTTTACCGTCAATCTTCTTTAGCTCGTCTTCAAGGAATTTTTTATACTTTTGAGTCTCCTCATTAGTCATATTTGTCACATTTGAGCTTAGAATAGAACCCATCGTAGAAATTTTCTCAAGTAAATCCATTGCAACAAATCTACCGACATTTCCTAATCTGAAAAGAACATCAAGTTGATTTTTTACAATATCATTGATCTTATCAACATCTTGTGCAGTTTCTGTTCCTTTTTTTGTTAGTTGATATTTTCCATCTCCTTTTTCTTCTATTAATCCTTCATCTAGAAGTCTCCCTAACAAAGGATAGATTAATCCTGGAGATGGTTTCCAAATACCATTACTTTGTTCTACTGCATAATCAATAATTTCTTTTCCTGTATGTGGTTTCTTTTTCAATAATTCCAAAATGAAATATCTTGAAAATCCTCGAGGAACTGAACTTCCAACTCTTTGAAACCACTCAGAAATCATCACTAGTGATATCACTAGTGATATATTTTAATTTTTTGGATCACGCCTGTCAATTACTACATATTTAACCCGCTCAAAGCAAGTTTGTCTGAAAAATGGTAGATTCTATCGAATTCGACTTGATTATCTGTGGTTCTGGACTTGCTGGTCTAAGAGCTGCAATAGCGGCTGCAAAAAAGAGTCCTAAACTCAAAATCGGTATTGTATCAAAAGTTCAGGTAATGCGTTCTCATTCTGTCTCAGCAGAAGGAGGTACTGCTGCTGTGTTATATGAAAATGAAGGTGATTCTATTGAATCACATGTTTATGACACTGTTAAAGGAAGTGACTTTCTTGCTGATCAGGATGTAGCTGAAAGATTGGGAAAAGAAATGCCAAAAGAAATCTATCAGATGGAGCATTGGGGTATGCCCTGGTCAAGACGTGAAGATGGACATCTAGCTCAAAGACCTTTTGGTGGATACAGCTTTCCAAGAGCAACATATGCATCAGATAAAGTTGGATTCTTTGAGATGCAAACTCTGTATGACACATGCCAAAAATTTGAAAATATAGAATATCTTAACGAATGGTTCGCAACATCAATTATTCATGATGGAAAACAATTCATGGGACTTACAGCAATAGAATTATCCTCTGGTACATTTTATACAATCAAAGGCAAAGCTCTCATCATTGCAACTGGTGGTGCTGGACGTCTCTATAGTTTTTCAACTTATGCACTATCTTCAACTCCTGATGGTTTGGATATGGCATTAAGATCTGGAATTGCATTAAAGGATATGGAATTTGTACAATTTCATCCAACTGGAATTCTTCCATCTGGAATTTTGATCACAGAAGCCGCAAGAGGTGAAGGTGGATATCTTTTGAATAACAAAGGTGAAAGATTTATGAAAACATATGCTCCAAGTAAAATTGAGCTAGCTCCTAGAGATATTGTTTCACGTTCAATGATTACTGAAATTAATGCAGGTAGAGGTTTCAAACATGAAACTGGTGTTGATTGTATGAAACTTGATTTGAGACATATTGGTGATGAAA
>JBHHZR010000031.1:0-16034 GCA_046758125.1 Candidatus Nitrosopumilus sp.
TGCTATAGCCTTTCTTTTTGCTTGAACTTCAAGCTCTCCGCTATACATAACAGAAAGTGGAAAATCCTGAGGTAATTTAAATCCTCTATGGTTTTTTGAGCACGATCATATCAAATTTTTATCGTGAGCGACTTTTTTCTGTCCTTTGTATAGTGTTATGACTTCTTCATTTGTTGATGCATCTTCAGCTGTTTTCTCAATCCTTATCTTTCCTGTAAATTTTGGAAATCTTAAAGCTAATCCTGCATCTTTTCTTATCTTGTCTCTTGCTGCTTTATGAATTGGACTAAGTGTAATCTCTGATGCAACTACTTCAATTACAAGTTCTGGTTCAAACCAAACATCAGCTTCCATCTCGCTGTCAATGCGCGGGTTTTTTTTGATAGTGACTTTTGGATTTAAAATTTGATACAATTGATCTAAATCTTCATCTGAAAATCCAGTCCCCACTTTACAAATGCTAGTAAATGTATCCTCATCTTCTTCATATGTTGCAAGTAATAGTGTTCCATAACTTCCAGTTCTTCTTCCTTTTCCAAAAAATCCTCCAATTACAACTAAATCTAAACTATCTCCTAACTCATTTTGATATTCTCGTTTTAGTTTTAGCCAATGACTTCCTCTTGAACCTGCTGCATATGGTTTGTCAAGCATCTTAAGCATCAAACCTTCACTTCCAGCATTAATGCTATTTTCAAAAAAATCTTCAATTTCATTTTTGTTTTTGATAATTGTCATTGGTATGTATTTTGCAAAATCATCTTCTTTGACAACTTTTTCTAATTTTTCTCTTCTATCTTTGTAACCTAATTCTAAACAACTCTTTCCATTACTGTATAAGATATCAAAAAAATTCACTGTGATTGGATATTGTGTGACTGCTTTTTCTATTTTGTATTTTCTTCTTCTATGCATCAATTCTTGAAATGGTAAAAACTCTCCTGTGTTTTCATTAATTGCAACTATTTCTGCTTCTAGGATTACATTGTCTGCTTGGATTGCTTTAGGAATTTTCTCTATAATATCTGGATAATAATTTGATATGTTTTCTAAGCTTCTTGAAAACAATACAGCTTTTTCTCCTTCAACGTGAATCTGTACCCTTTCTCCATCTAGCTTGTATTCAGCTGCAAAGTTGTTTCCCATCTTTTCAATTGCTTCTTGCTCACTTTTTATTCTGTCTGCAAGCATTGGTCTAATTGGATTAAACAATGCAACTTCAAACTTTTCAACTCCGTCAAGACCTTTAGTAGCAATAGTTTCAGCAACTTTCCCTAAATCGCTAGAAACATTGTAAGCATGTTCCAAAACTTTTCTGTTGTTTTTATTTCCAGAAAATGCAATTGCCAACGCATCCATTACTGTATTTTCTGCAATTCCTAATCTCAATGTTCCAAGTAAAATTTTCAAAATGAAACTTGCTTCTAATGGGTTTGCATCATTAAGCAAACTTGATATGTATTTCATCTTCATATCTTGTGAACGAGATCCTTCTAACTTGGCAATTTTGAATAATGTTTCATAAACTCTCTCTACTGTGATATCTTCTACAAGAAATGTTGTTTGTGTTTTTTGCTCTAGTATTATTGATGCTGCATGTCCTAGGTCTCCTCCTTTTCTGTACTCCTCTTCAATTTTCTTAATTGGAATTCCTGATGATTTCGAAATTGATCTTATTGCAAGTTTTTCAGCAACTCCTAATTCAACTCCTTCAAAGTCTGGTCTTAACTTTCCTTGTAAAAGATATACAATCTTTGAAATAACTTCGTGAGGTGTTTTTTCAAATAACTCTACTAGAAATTGTGTTAGTTCTAATCTTTTCCTAGTTGATTCCATTTTGTTAAAAGAGTAAGCTAATACAGAAAACTCCATTCTAATCTTCTACGTAATCAGGAATAAAAGTTTGAATTTATTATTACTTTGTTTAACTATGTTTTTGTAATCTAACTTTGACATGCATTCCTTTTCCATGTGCTCGCAAATCTTTGTTTATTTCAATAATGTCCCATTTTTTACCTTTCAATGAAATAATGGATTTATTTTCTTTAATCTCTACAATCAAATGATTTGGAAGATCCTCGAATTTGTCATATTTTTTTAAGATTTTTTCTTTACCTTCTATCCAATATGTGAATTCGATTAGCTTAGCTTCAAAAAAATCTTCATGAGGCATTAAATTTTAGATGTATCTAAATATTGTCGGTTTTTCTGATTTTGGAAGTTGAGAAGTCAAAGCAAAGTTGTAGAGTGGATATGATTTCTTGTACTGTTTCATAAAACTCCATGCAACATCATGAGTTTTGAATTCAGTTCTAATTCCATCGATTTTGCTTTTCTTACCGTATATGTCAAAGACTACAACTGAATATTGCTTTGGGCGATTGTGTGGCTTTGCTTTGAGAAGCCAGACCAGAGCAAAAATAAAGACTGCGCCTAATACTACGTATTCTCCTGCAACTTTGAAAAAGTCTAAAACTATTGCTGGTATGGTCTGTCCAAATAGAACAGCTACGAAGTTTGAAAATGAGATTACTGCTACTGCTGTGAAAATGTAAGTTTTCCAATCAAAGAGTTTTTGGAGAATTTTCATCCTATTTTGATGCGCTGTTTTTTCATTTAACTATTTCTTTGTTTGAAAATACACACAGTTGTTAATCTGGATCTTCATAATTTTCTTTCTTTTCTCCACTAGAGGTATTATTCTCCATTGGTTTCATTTTACTTTCTAATACATCCATTCTGGCTCTATATCCTTCTGCATATTCTAATTCTGATGGAACAAGAGTTGCTGGATGGATGAATCCTTGACTTCTAATTGCCATTGCTTTTTCTGTTGCTTTTTCTCTAATGAGATCCCAATCTGGAGTTGAGAACCCATCAAATGGTCCTGTAAACTTACCATTATGCATACTAAACACTAATGATTCTACAATTGGAATACAAAAGTTGATTGTTGCTGCAGAATTTATCTTGACTGGCATTAGTGGCATATTGTGGCTGCCTCTTGTATTTCCTGCAACAAAGTGAGGATTGTTAAAAACACTACCTACTTCTTCCGTGGCTGGAAATCTCTTTTGTGTTCTTACCACACAAATAGGATCATCTTTTCCAACATAAGTTCCTGCGATGTTATGTAATCTGTCAGTTGATGCCGCAAGTATTGGCTCTCCGTCTTTTGTAGTGACTGAATCCACCACGTATCTTCCTGGATACATTAATGCTGCTTCAATTGTTGGTTTGTCTTGCCACAATTCAAGTTCTGCAATTTGAGCTTTTTCAACATCCATGATGTTTATTTTTACTCCTTCTGCAAGATTTTTGTTTACAATTAATCCTGTATTGCTTAGTGCATCTACAAACATTCTGTAAATTGGATAGTTGAATGCACCTGGTTCTGTTTTATCTGCTGCAAAAACTGTAAATGCTTCATTTGGCCTTTCTTCAAATTCCATTTCAGCAACTCCTGGACCCATCCCTTTTACATTTCCTGAAAAAGAATCTTTTAGCAAATCTTGTCCAGCACCATACAACCCTTCTTCTCTAGCTACTTGAGTTCCAGCCATGAACGCATCCCAAGCTAATTTGTGAATTTGTTGATTATCTACTCCATGAGTATGAGACATTACAATATGTGTGTCGTCTCCACAATATCCAATATAATAATCTATTAGTAAATCTCCTGAATTTTGAACAGTATTTCTAATTGCTTTGATTAATCCGTCACTTGGTTTTGTATGACCGCCAACTCCTCCAACATCTGCTTTGATAACTGAAACTGTAATTTTCATAATTCCCTTTTTTGCCTCTTTGATTTATGTGCTTTTAGCAAAGTCTTATGATCTAAAATTTTTCTAAAAATTTTTGATTTTTTTTCAAAAATTCATAACAGTAATAAATGCCCTCAAATACGCACTTGATATGGCAGATAAACCCCACTTGAACCTGATTGTAACAGGTCATATTGATAACGGAAAATCAACAACTATGGGTCATTTCTTGATGGATCTAGGTGTTGTAGATGAAAGAACAATTGCAGCACATGCAGCCGAATCCGAGAAGACCGGAAAAGGTGATACTTTCAAGTATGCATGGGTTATGGATAATATTAAAGACGAAAGAGAGCGAGGCATCACAATCGATCTTGCTTTCCAAAAATTTGAAACTCCAAAGTATTTCTTCACTTTGATTGATGCTCCTGGTCACAGGGACTTTATCAAA
The DNA here is from genome assembly GCA_046758125.1 of Candidatus Nitrosopumilus sp. Classification (GTDB taxonomy): domain Archaea; phylum Thermoproteota; class Nitrososphaeria; order Nitrososphaerales; family Nitrosopumilaceae; genus Nitrosopumilus. The sequence continues at coordinate 4,219 of JBHHZR010000031.1, forward strand.
AATATGATTACAGGCGCTTCTGAAGCAGACGCAGCCATTTTAGTACTCTCTGCAAAAGAGGGTGAAACTGACACTGCAATTGCTGCAGGTGGGCAAGCAAGAGAACACGCATTCTTGCTTAAGACACTTGGAGTAAACCAACTAATTGTTGCAATCAACAAAATGGATGATAGCAACTTTTCTGAAGACGCATTCAAAGCCGCCAAAGAAAAAGGTGAAAAATTAGTAAAATCTGTTGGTTACAAACTAGATAATGTACCCTTCATTCCAGTTTCTGGATGGAAAGGTGATAACTTAGTTAAAAAATCTGAGAACATGCCATGGTATACTGGAAAAACTCTACTCGAAGCATTTGATGACTTTACTGTAGCAGAAAAACCAGTTGGAAAACCATTACGTGTCCCAATTCAAGATGTTTATACAATCACTGGTGTAGGTACCGTACCTGTAGGTAGAGTCGAAACAGGAACTATGAAAGCAGGTGATAAAATTATCGTAATGCCTTCTGGTGCCCCTGGTGAAATCAAATCTATTGAAACACACCACCAAGAGATGCCATCTGCAGAAGCAGGTGATAACATTGGTTTCAACCTTAGAGGTGTTGAAAAGAAAGACATCAAGAGAGGTGATGTTCTTGGAACTCCTGACAAACCCCCAATGGTTGCAAAAGAATTCAAAGCTCAAATTATTGTAATTCACCACCCAACTGCAATTGCACCTGGTTACACACCAGTAATGCATGCACACACTGCACAAGTTGCAGCAACTGTTACGGAATTCTTACAAAAGATTAATCCCGCATCAGGTGCAGTTGAGGAAGAGAATCCAAAATTCCTTAAAGTTGGTGATTCTGCAATTGTGAAAATTAGACCAGTAAGACCAACTTGTATAGAAACATTCCAAGATTTCCCTGAGATGGGTAGATTTGCACTCCGAGATATGGGTGCAACTATCGCAGCAGGAATCGTCAAGGAAATTACTGAAGAATACAAACCATAGGCGGATTTTCATGACGCAAACCGCCCGTGTTAAATTAACTTCCACCAGTTTAGGAAAGTTAGACGGTGTTTGTGGTGAGATAATGGGAATTGGTAAAAAAACTGGAGTTAAGGTAAAAGGTCCAACCCCACTTCCTGTAAAAAGATTACATGTTGCTACTAGAAAATCACCATGTGGTAATGGAACTGAAACTTATGAGAAATGGGAGATGAAGATGCATAGAAGAATAATTAACATTAACGCAGATGATAAAGCAATAAGACAACTAATGAGACTCAAAATTCCTGATGACGTCTACATTGAATTATCTTTAACATAATCTGGTATCCTTAAATTATAGAAATTTTGATGATTAACATGGCTGAAGAAAACTTTGATGAAGCAGAAGAAACTCCTGTTGAGACATTTGATGTAAATTACTCTTGTCTTAGATGTGGAACTACTGTTTCAAACACTGAATTATCTCGTTTGCCTGAAATCAAATGCATCTGTGGATTTAGAGTTTTTATCAAGGCAAGACCTCCTGTTGTAAAAACAGTAAAAGCAATTTAATCTGTTTTTTTGTAACTGTGTTCTCTTTGGAGATGAGTTCTCATATCTTCCATATTTGAAAAATATTTGTTACATTCTTTGCAATCGTATTGCAAATCCTTTCCATGTACAATTTCTTTATGATTCATTACCTCTTCTTCTTTTGAAAATTTTTTATCACACACATCGCATCTATTTTTTTTAAAAAATCCCACTTTTATCCAAACTCTGCTTTCTTTTCATCCCAACAATTTCTACAAAGTTGACCTTCCATCTTCCACTTTCCCTTTGGGTTGTATCTAATCAATCCCATCTTTCCTCCACATAATGCACAAAAATTTTTTTTCTTTTCATGTCCTTCTTCTTTTTTGTCAAAACATTTCTTACATAACAAACCCTCCATGTCCCATTGCCATCTAGGTTCCCACAAATCTGTAATCTTTTGAGTTGTTCCACATTCAACACATGGCTGTCTTACTTTTCCTTCATAGTATTCCTTTGATTTATCAAAATGACAATCTCCACAAAGTGAACCTTTAATGTTCCATTCTCTTTTTGGTTTGTGTTTATGAGTTAATTCCTTATTGCATATTGCACAAAATGATGGTTTTCTACTAAAAAGACCCATAATCTTCTATGAGATTTCAAATAATTTAATCTATTAAATGTAATAAAAAATGAAGGCACTAGAGCTTTAGCAACTCTGTACCTTTTTTGGTCGAGATATAGCGGCCATCTAAATCTATAATTTGCGTTCTATACATTTTTCCAAGATCTATTTTGGATGTACCTTTACTACTCTCAATTTTCATCCCTTTCATTTTTCTGAGTTTTGTTTCTTGATTTGCTTTGAAATCTTTTCCAGCCCATTTCATGGATTCAAAGATTCCCTGACTATGTTGGTACCTTTGCCTGTACTTCTGACCACTAGCGTCTATAAAATCGATTCCGGACATTGTATATGATATAATAAAAAATGTAAATATGATCTTGTTAACTAAAATGATAATTTCTTAGCTTTGATAAAATTTTATGACTAACTTTCGTTAGGGAGGGAAAATAAAAATAGCAAAAATTGCTTATTTGTTTAAGATTTTTTCAAGAGCTTGACTTGCATTTAACATGCCATTTCTCTTGGCAAATTCTTCGATCATTTTGTATTGTTTTTCAGTAAAACAAACTGGCATTGAACGTCTTTCCATGACTATTGTTTTCATTTTTACCTAATATCCTTTTCTCTCGGAAAGATATTTCAAACCACCTTTTCTAGCATCTATGTGGCAAGGAAACGACAAATCTTAGTTATTGGACACAATACAAAAGGATGCACTTCCGAACATGAAAAATTAGCATATGCAACTGGAGTAGAAGTTGCCAAATCTGGTTCTGTACTAATTACTGGCGGATTAGGTGGCGTAATGACAGCTGCTGCACATGGAGCAAAGGATGCACATGGTTTGACAGTTGGAATTATCCCACAACAAGATGCATCTGAAGCAAATGAGTATTGTGATGTTGTAATCCCTACTGGAATGGGGTTAACTCGTGATTTTCTAAATGCATTGGCTGCTGATGGTGTAATAATTATTGGTGGTGGTTCTGGTACTTTGTCTGAAACATGTGCAGCATATATGCACAAAAAACCAATGGTTGCAATCAAATATCAAAATGGTCCCATTGAACAATTCATTGATGGATTCATTGATCATAGAGAAAATGTAAAAATTATTGGAGTTAATACTCCTCAAGATGCTGTCAAGAAAATTCTTGAATTAATTATTGGATCATCTGATAACGAGACAGAATTATCCGATGATGAGATACTAGATGATTTTAATAAAATCAAAAGTGGCGAAGCTTCAAGGATGGCTCAAAAAAGTTAGAATGATTTGCTGATTATTTTCCACTTTGGATCTAATTCCTTCACTAAAATTCCATCTTCTTTATGGATTATTTTGGCGTAATGAAACCATGATTGGAAGAAAGATGCATTTTTTCGTACCTGTTAGACCAAGTAGAAGATCATCTGACGAAAACGAATGAATTAATTCTGCAAGTAATCGTCTAAATTATTGCATTGACACTAATAATGGATCTGGTTTGTAAAATTCTCCGTGTTCTACAGCAAGTTTGTTTAGCTCATCAACAATCTTATTGATGCCAATCTCTCTTGCTGTTTCAAATAATGGTTTTTTCAAACCGAGTCCTAACTGTGCTGCTTTTTCAATCTCTTCGATATCGCTTGCTCCATTTGTAACAAGCCATGCTGCATTATTGAGAATATTTGCAACAAGCTGAATAGGATTACATTTTTGTGCTAATTCTTCTGAAAGTGCAACTCTTTCATATTTGTCATCAGAGTATTTGTAATATCCTTCACCTGATTTTTGTCCAAGTTTTTTCTCATTAAACATTTTCTCAACTAGTGGATGAGGATTGATTACTTTTTTGTCTCGTAAATGCATCTCTACTGTAGCTTTGTGAATTACATCCATGCCTGTAAAATCTGCTAACTCAAAGATTCCCATTGGAAATCCTAGTTTGAATTTAACAGCAGAGTCAATCTCTTCAAGAGTTGCACCCGTTCTGTCTTTAACATAACATGCTTCATGAACCAATGGAATAAACAATCTATTGATAATAAATCCTGGAACATCCTTTCTACATAGAACAGCTTGTTTGTTTACTGATTTTACGTATTCTTTAGTTAATTCGGTAATTTCTTGTGCCGTTTTTTCACCTGGAATAACTTCAACTAGTTTCATTAGTTGTGGTGGATTAAAGAAATGGATTCCAATAAATTTGTCAGGACGTGATGTCGTGTTTGCAATTTCTGTGATTGGTAGTGTGCTTGTGTTTGATGCAAAAATTACTTCCGGTGCTGCTACTTTATCAAGTTCTGCGTAAACTTTTTTCTTCAAATCCATGATCTCTGGAACTACTTCTATTACTAGTTCTGAATCCTTAACTGCTTCTTTCAAATCAACAACAGGTTTAATTCTACCAAAAATAGCTTTCCCTTCTTCTTTTGAAATTTTTTCTTTGGTAACTAGTTTATCTAAACTCCATTTGATTTTCTCCATAGCTTTGTCTAAAAATCCTTGTTCAATATCTCGTAGAACTACGTTGTATCCTGCAGTAGCTGAGACTTGAGCGATACCGTGTCCCATTACTCCCGAACCTAAAACTGTGATGTTTTTTATTGCCACGAGTTTTCAAAAAACTCGTATCCTTTATAATGTATTTCAAATTTTTCTAAAATATGGGCTTGTTCAAACGTAACAAGGACGATAAAAGTAAAACAAAATGTGATACTTGTGGAACAGAACTACATGATCCTGAGCGTCTGAAGAGACATATGAAAAAAGCACATGGAAATGTTCCTGCAAAAAAATTAGATCCTAATGCAGGTGATGGTGGAACTTGGTAGAATGGAACTCACTTCGGGCCAAAAGGGTGGATTAATTTTTGGATTTGCATTTCTTATTGCAGGATTAATTCTTGCAACTGTTGTCTTTCCGTTTTGGAACTTAATTCGTGAAGATGTTTATGAAGATGTGGAAATTTTGACAAATGATAATGGTGTATGTTATGTTGAAACAGAAGATACGATCCCCAAAATCATTGATAATTGTCCGTTAAATCCAGGTGATAAGACTACTATCAAATTTGGCAAAGGACTGGCTTGGGCAACAATTGTAACTCCTTAATCGATGATTTAATATTTTGACAAATTTTATGAAATATGATGGATTGTATATTTTGTAAGATCATTGCAGGTGAAATTCCAGTAAAAATTCTTAAAGAAACTTCAAACTCTATTTCATTTTTAGATGCGTTTCCTCTTGCAAAGGGTCATGTACTTGTAATCCCAAAAAAACATCACCAAAAAATTCAAGATATGAGTAGTAATGAAAATAATGATCTGTTTTCCCTTGTTCATTTACTACTTCCTAAAGTTGATGCCTTAACTGGCGCAACTTTAATTGCAGTCCATAACGGAAAAGAGGCAGGACAAGAAATCCCCCATGTGCATGTACATTTGGTTCCGAGAAGTTTCGATGATTCCGCTGGTGCAATACACAGCATGTTTGCTTCTACACTAAAATTGTCCGAATCAGAAACTGAAGAACTTTATAAAAAATTAAAAATCTAATAAGGATACATTCTCATTTTTGTATCTGTGTTATCAACACTGATTGCTTTAGTTGGACAAGTCTCTGCAGCATTCATTATTTTGTTTACTCCTGCGCCTTTTTGATTGATTACGGAAGATTTTGGGTTTGCCATGCTCTCTTTGTTTATTTGAAAAACATCTGGTGCTATAATTTCGCAACTACAACAGCCGATACATTTGCTTTTGTCTACATCTACGAAAAGATTTGGCTGTTTTTTAGGTTCTTTTGCTTTTTCATACTCTCCGTTTTTCCCATCAGGTCGTACACGTGCATTGTATTCTTCCCAGAATTTTCTTTCATATTCTTTCCAAAAATCTGGTTCTGCTTCTTCGAATTCATGAGTGAATTTGCTCCAATCTTGTTCTGGAATCTTCTCTTCTGCTGCTCCCCATTGAGGTTTTCTTCTAAAGTTTGTCTTTGTTTTGGTCTGTTCTTGATATGTTGAATTGTTTTTATGATTGCCATTTTTCTTTAGATGATTATAGGCTTCAGTAATTTTCTTAAATTCTGCATCTTCTTTTTTGTTTTTATTTTTGTCAGGATGATGTTCTAATGCCAATTTTCTATAAGCTGTTTTAATCTCTGATTCTGATGAATCTTGTTTTATATTCAAAACTTTGAGTGCTTGATATGTATTCACTAAATGTAGTGATTTGTTATATGTTAAAAATAATTTCCTATTTTTGATATTAAATTTTGTTTATTCTAACAAAATTTCACTACCTGTTTTCCATGCTGGCTCTACTATGCACAAAAATCTCAAATTACCCAAACCCGTATTTTCAATATGCTGTTTAGAATTTGGTGCAACATACACAGAATCATCTTTTTCAAGCGTGTATGTGTTTCCCTCGATCATAATCTTCCCACTACCTTCTAAAATGTAGTAAATTTCAGAAGTCATTTTATGAAGTTTAGATCTTTTTCCAGGTTCCAGTATGAATTGATCTAGACTGTAATTAATTCCATTAGTGTATTGTGTGGATGAAAATATTGTTTAATTTTGGTTCCTTCATTTCCTTGAATCGAATCAATTTCAGAATTTTTTCGCAATGACATTTTGTCTAGATAATTTCAGAAACCTTTGTCTTAAAATCTGATTCATACCATGTTGTTTTGTATGCCGCATTCCTTCTAGGCAAGATGTTAATCGCAATATGAGAAAATGTCTTTTTCTTGTCAATTGAACCATGTGTGTGAAGCATCTTTGCTGAAATGTGTACAATGTCTCCTTCATTGAGAATTATTTTTTGAGTTTTTTTTATCTTAAAATTAGTTTTACTTGAACCATACTTTCTATACATCTCAAGACATCCTTTGCCTTTTGTTGCAATTAGTATTTGATTTCCATCATGACAATGAAGTTTTGTTCTAGAACCTTTCTCAAAATGAACATGATAGATGTCTTGATCTTGTGATTTTATTTTGTTTGATAAAACCTTCATCCATGTTTTGCCTGTAAACCAATTTTGATTTACTTTTCTTCGATCATTTTTTCCATGAATATTTGTCTTTTTCATTTCTAAATTCTGCCTAAAATTTTCTTTTTCTTTGTTTGGAATTCTTTTTCTGTAATTATCCCTGTTTTTCTTAACTTGCCGAGTTTTTCTAACAATTCTAAATCATTTTCTGCACTAGTTGTAATCCCTTTTGCAGCCGTGATTCCTTCGCTAATTTTTTTTGTTCCGCGTTTTTGTAATGCAATTCTTTCTTTCTTTGCTTGATTGCGAAGTTCTTTGCTTGCTTGTGTAGCTTGTTTTGCAGTTATTGTTCCAAATTCTACTGCATCATCTAGAATTTCATCTGCTCTTTTAACTCCCTCTTGTACTGCTTTGTCTGCTTTTTTGAGAAATTTTTCTATATATCCGCCTTTTTTTGTAGCCATGTCTTTTGATTACTTCTAATTCTATTATTTCTTTCCTAGTCGAATCGATTTAATACCTATAATTGTTTAATTTGTATAGTTTTGACAAAGAAAGATTATGATGTAAAAACAATTGTTCTTCGAAAAAATATTGATGAAGCAGAAGCTATGGAGATTGTAGGCCAAAAAAAGACATCCCCATTCAAGTCCCTTCTCACTAGACCAAAAAAAGAAGAAGTCCACATACATTCTTTGAAATTGTATCACGAATGTATATTGATGGTTTCAGGAAAATATGTTGCAGACTATTACCGAAAGGCAACGCATACTATCTCTGTTGGTTATAATATTCGCGATGTGGTGTTAGGTGATGGTTTATTTCCGGTTCGCTCAAAATCTGGTTTTGAAAAAGCATTTTCGGGAAAGCGTGGTAAAAATAAGATTGATTTGAAATTAGAAGAGCATGTTTTTGTTGAAGAAGAAGATGAGTTGACTTTTGATCATCATGGACGCGAGATAAAATTTCCTTTCAAACTAAATTCTAAAACCATTGAGAATTATCCAAAGAGAATTTTAGAAAAAAACCTCCAAAATGTCAAAAAACCTGAATTGACATATAACGCAGCAATATCCAAACTTCAAACTCTGCTCAAAAAACCTGTTGAATCTGATGTTAGAGATTTATCTGAGGAGTTTGTCCTAAGAGAGATTTCTGAAATTTATGTGCCTATTTTTGAAGCACGACTGATTGGTCCAAAAAAGAAAGTAGGCATAATCAGAATTGATGCAGTAAGAAAAAAGGTTCTATAATTTCACAAGCGCTCTGAATTTATCATCATTGTGCATATTGGTAAATGCCTTTTCTTCTTTTGCCCATGCTCTAATCACTTTGGGATTTTTTGATACTGCTTGTTTTAGCAAATCAAGTGCTTCAGGATATCTCTGCAAAGCTGCATTGCTTCGAGATTTTGCATAAATGATATTTACGTTATCTTTGTGTTTTGCTAGAATTTTATCAAAAATCTCAATTGCCTTTTCATGTTTATCTAATTCTGCAAACTCGATTCCTTTGTGAAATAGTGCATCCATGTGATTAGGGTGTTTCTTGTGAACTTGTTCAAAGCAGTTTAATGCTTCTTCATGTTTTTTGATTTTACCCAAAATGATTCCTTTGTAAAATAGAGAGTTTGGTTTTCTAGGTTCAATTGAGATTGCCTTGTCTAACGTCTCTAATGCTTCTTCATGTTCTTGTAATTTATCAAGTAGTACTCCCTTGTTAAAATAAGACGCAGCATGTTTTGGATCTGCTTCTATTGCTTTGTCATAACATTCCATTGCCCCCTGTATGTTTTTCATCTCTGCCATCGCAATTCCCATATTGTTAAATGCCTGAGCATCTTTTGGGTTGATCTCAAGTAATACATCAAAACACGTTGCTGCGTCACTGTATTTTTTTATCTGGTTTAGTGCTAATCCTTTGTTAAATAGTGCTTGTGTGTTCTTAGGATCTTGTTTTAGAACTTTGTTGAATAACGATATTGCTCCTTTTGGTTGATGCTTTTCCATTAATGACATTGCATTGTACATCAAATCTTCAAGATTCTTTCTAGACCCAAACAATCCCATAATTTTCTCAAAATGATATTGCTAATGAAAGTTTGGCCTAGCCTAATGATTTGAATTTCTTGATTGCTTCTTTTGCCATCTCTTCTTGCTCTTTTGCTGAAGTATCTGTTGGGTCTGTTGTTGCATAGGCTTCTTTTTCTTCTTTTTTATTTTCCATGATTTTTTGAATTCTTTATTTTATAAAAATTTGATTCTAAATACTGATCTTTTGCTATCTGATCAAAACACTTCAACACTTCTTTGTAAATAAAAAACACTAGATTTTATCTTGAATAAAATGTCTACAAATTGGTGTCAAAAATGCAAAAATCATACACAATCCGATGGAAAATGTCACTGTACTATCTGTGGTAATGAATTTTAGTTCCAAATCCCAATTTTTTTAGAGACCGATGGTGACCTTCTCTGAAAGAACATACTTCTCAACATTGTAGGAAAATTGCCACATAGGATCTCGATATTCTCTGATTTTTCCGCGATTTCTTTAAGCAAATTACACATAACGCTGGTATGAACTATTGCTATGATAGACATGACCACAAGTACAAGATTACCTATAGATCTTCCAAACTAGGTGGTCAGACTACTGAATGGCATGTCTGTGATTGGTGTTATAAAAAAAGAGCATTTAGCACTCTAGGCGAAATTCAATCCATTCAAAAACTTGCAATCTGTTAAGATATGCTTAATTTGATTCATACAAGAATCTCAGTATTGTCCAATTCTGAAATTCATTATAACTCAGAAAAAGTTCATGTTCATAGATGGCCAAAAGATTCTCCACAATGGGGTGACTCTGTACAAAAAGAGTTAGATGATGCCATCAACAAAAATCCAGAGAAAATCCAAATTACAATGAAGAAGAATACGATACTAATTGGAAATATTGAATTTTACTCTCTGAAAAAAATTGGAATCACAGTTCCATTTTTCAAAAAAGAATGCACCATAATTTTTGAGGCTAAATTTGGCAGTCTTTATGCCCATGTCCACATAACTATAAAATCTAAAAATTATGTAGATGTATTCAACGAACTAATTCGGTGGAAAAACAAGAATTTTCCAGATGATTAAAACTTTTCAGATGCTTCAACCATTTTCTTAATGTCCTCTTTAGAATGAGCATCAGATATGGCACCTAGTTTTCCAGGCAAAAAGAATATGCCATCATGAGCAATCATCTTGAAATGGTATTTTACAAGCATCGTTGAATCACATTTGGCAGCTTGAGTCGAGTTTGTAATTTCAGTGATTCCTCCCTTTAGAAAATGAGTCATAAACAGTGATCCCTTTCCAGTAATGACAACCCTTCCATCAAAAACCTTGCCGATTTCTTTTCTAGCAAATTCACCAAGTGAGTTTATTTTAGAGTAAACTGAATTTTTTGATTTCAAATAATTCAGTGTTGCAAATCCTGAAATCATTGAAACTGGATTCGCAGAAAATGTCCCCCCTCCAACATAGGAGCGCTCTGATTTTTTCTTTCCAGTAGTGTCTGCAATTTTCATAATCTCTTTTTTCCCGCACATTACTCCAATTGCCATTCCTCCCCCAACTATCTTTCCCAAAGTCACAATGTCCGGATCAAGTTTCATGGTAGGATATAGACACCCAAACCTGAATCGAAATCCTGTAACTATCTCATCTAAAATAAATAGAGATTTATTTTTGTGGACAAATTCTTGAATTCCTCTAAGGTAGTCTGGAGTTGCTGGGATGCATCCTCCGCCACCTAGTACTGGCTCAATTATTACGCCTGCTAGATTCTTTGCGTGTTTTTTTAGAATTTTCAGAGATTCTTGCAAATCATTGTAAGGAATTGAGATGATTTTTTCTTCATTAATTATTCCACGACTTTCAGATTCTGAAAATGGCCAATTCACAGTTTTAAGTAAATCCGAGGTATATCCATGCCATCCCCCATCAATTTTTGCAATAACTTTTCTGCCAGTTACAGAGCGAGCCAATCGAACTGCATACATTGTAGCTTCAGTTCCTGATGTGACATAACGAATCTTCTCAGCTACTGGAACTGCCTTTGAAATTAATTCAGATAGTTTTAGAGTCTGCTCATTTACAGTTCCATACATCCAACTTTTCTCAATTTGCTTTTTGAGAGATTCTTTGACTGATTTTGGACCATGACCTAAAATCAAAGACCAATGACCCATCCAATAATCCGTATACTTGTTGTCATCAACATCAATCAAATTTTTTTTAGATGATGATTTTACAACAAATGGATATGGTTCATAATATCTTATGTTATGAGAAACACCATTTATGTGAAGTTTAGAAGATTTTGAAAATAGTCTAGCTGATATCTTTGTTTTGTTTTTATATTCTTTGATATAGTCCAAAAGCAAATTCACAAAATTTCTTCTGTCATTTTAACCCATCAAAATAATTGATTTTAGGCACTATTTGTGGTAATTTTTATTGTAATTTTTTCAAGTTTTTGAATAGATCAGGCATAATTTCACGCATGGTTTATATGGATTCTGCATGCTTCACCTTCTGCATACGTAACGCAATAGGCGGCGCTTGTGATGAAGTATGGTGTTATGCCATTTTGTGATTCATGGGCCTCCAGTTACGCATACAAAAATGAGGATTTG
>JBHHZR010000032.1:0-15655 GCA_046758125.1 Candidatus Nitrosopumilus sp.
AGGACAACAAGGTGCTGGTGCTGAAGGACAACAAGGTGCTGGTGCTGAAGGACAAACAACAGAATCATCTACAACTGATGAAACAAAAACTAACTAACTTTTCAAAATCAATCATTTATACAGTAATTATGATAAAGGAATGATTTATGGCTGCAAAACGTGATTATTATGAAGTTTTAGGAGTTTCTAAAACATCATCCGTAGATGAAATCAAACAACAATATAGAAAATTAGCATTAAAATTCCATCCAGATCGTAATAAATCTTCAGAGGCTGCAGAGCATTTCAAAGAAATTTCTGAAGCATATGCAGTTCTTTCAGATACTGAAAAAAGACAACTCTATGATCAGCATGGTCATGCAGGTGTTGATGGAAGATACACTAGTGATGATATTTTTCAAGGTGCACGTGGAGATTTTAGTGATATTTTTGGTAGTGGTGGTGGAGGATTTGAATCAATTTTTGAATCAATTTTTGGTCGTGGAGGCGGAGGGTTTGGTTTTGGTAAACAGCGAGGTTCTGATATTCTTTATGAAACTTCAGTAACATTAGAAGATGTTCTACATGGAAAAAAAATGGAGATTGATTTACAAAAACAGATTCAATGTGATATTTGTAATGGTTCTGGATGTAAACCTGGTACTAGTAAAAAGACATGTACAACGTGTAATGGTCAAGGACAGGTACGCCAGAGTCGTAATATGGGATTTGCTTCATTTGTGACAGCTGCACCATGTTCTACTTGCAGAGGCCAAGGTTCTATTATTGAAACTCCATGTGATGAATGCAAAGGACAAGGAAAGAAAAATGGTTCAAAAAAAGTCACTTTTGAAATTCCTCCTGGTATTGATTCAGGAGATTATACTGTTCTTAATGAGGGAAACGAAGTTCCTGGTGGTTCTAATGGGGATTTGATTGTTAGAGTTAGAGTACAACCTCATTCAAAATTCAATAAAGATGGAAAAGATATTTTCTATGATCAAGATATATCAATGGTTGATGCAGCATTAGGCTGTGAGATTGTTGTTCCCACTTTAGAGGGTACAGAAAAAATCAAAGTTGATTCTGGCAGTCAACCAAATACCATAATCAAACTAAAAGGAAAGGGAGTTCCACATATCAATTCTAGAGGCAAAGGAGATCAATATGTCAGAATTGTAGTAAATATTCCTAAAAAACTCAATAAACATCAAAAAAACCTTCTAGATGAATTTCAAAAAACTAGTGATTAATTGATAAAAATGAAAATTGCATTAGATGTTAATGGTGTTCTTGCTGAAGCAATTAAAAAAAACTGAATTAGTCTTTAACAAATTTTCTAATATTTACTTGATGCCCACTTCTGACATGAGTTGAGTGAGTTGTATTCAATAATTCATCAATTTTATCCTCAGTATAGAATTTGACATTATAACGTCCAAGTACTTTTTTACAATTCATACAATATACTTCCCTAAACTCCATTCTATCACTTGAATAATTGGATGTAATTGTTTCATAGTATAATAAAGAAACTTATTCTAGATTTCAAAAATTTACAATGCGGGAGTCGCCCAGCCTGGTCAACGGCGTAAGGTTCAGATCCTTATCTTCTAGGAGTTCGTGGGTTCAAATCCCACTTCCCGCACTACAATCAATTATCTGTTAATTTTTTCTGGATATTTTTTAAAAGAAGATTGTTTACTGTTTCACCAGAAGCCTTTCCTCTCAATTCTTTCATAGCAATTCCCATAAGTGGTCCCATTGCTCTTTCTTTTTGGTTTTTAATAATCTCTAGATTCTTTTCAACTATTTCTTGAATAATTTTCTCCAAATCAGCCTCATTTACAGCCTCAATTGAAGCATTTTTCATTGCCTCCTCAATAGTAATTGATTTTCCAGCCATAATATCTTCAAAAATTATCTCAATTGATTCTTTGGCAATTTTTCCTTCTTCTAACAATTGAAATGCATTGATGATTTCTTCATTTTTTAGCAAGTTTGCATTTAATCCACTTCTCTCTAAATTAGTTATTGAGGAGCAAAGTATTGATGCTACAAATGTTGGATTAACTTTAGTTTTTTCGACAATTTTTTCAAATAATTCAATATATCGTGAATCAAAAATCTGTTCTGTAAGTTGAGAATTAATTTCATATTTTGTTTGTAATTCTTTTATTGATTCATCCCATGATTTTGGAATGTTTTTTTGTGCTACTTGTAATTCTTCATTTGAGATAATGATTGGAGGAATGTCTGTTTCAGGATACATTCTTGCTGCCCCAGGTCTAGGTCTTAGAAATTTTGTTTCCCCTGATTGAGTAGCTAATCTTGTATCTATAGGAATCCCTTTATTTTTAATATGTTCAATTCTTAAAATTATTTGATCAATAACAACATGCATTTTTTCTTCAGGACAAGCCAATATCAAAAATGCATCATTATCATTTATTTTCATAAATTTTTTCAGATCTGTCATATCAGATTCTTCAATTCCGTAATTTGGTAATTCATCTGAATGAAAAACCCCTCCTATTCCAAAAAATCGCACTAATTCAGCAACTTCTTTTCCTAATCTTATTCCCTCATATGGTGAATATCCAAACATTCCTGTCATATTCTTAAAAGAAACTGCAAAGATCTTTTGATTTTTCTTTATGGCAGTTTGAATAATTTTTGATTTGCAATTTTCAAATAATTCTGTTATATCTTGTCTGTTTTTTTTTCCATGATTCCATTCTATTTCTTGTAATTTTTTTGATATTTTCAACAATCCATGCTGTCTTTTAGCCTCATATTCTACAACTTTTTCTAACTGTTCTAATTGTTGAACACCTTTAACTTCTATAACTACTCCTCCATCTTTAATTGAGACATTAACATCTTGTCTAATTGAACCTAAACCTCTCTTCACTTTTTTAGTACTTCTCAAAATTCTTCCTAACGCTAGTGCAATTTTTTTAATTTCTTTTGGATTTGCTTCAAATGGTTCTGTTGCGATTTCAACTAAAGGTATACCAAGACGCTCTAAACCATACTTTCGTATAGTTACTTCATCTCCTAAATTTTTTGCAGCATCTTCTTCAAGACAAATTGATTGAATTCCTATTTTCTTCCCTTCTACATCATAAGAACCACCTTGTGAAATTAACATGGTACGTTGAAATCCGGTTGTATTAGAACCATCAACTACTGTTTTTCTCATAGGATATATTTCACTAAAAATATTTGATTTTAATGTGGATGCTATAATTAATGAAATTTTTTTTGCATCATCATCTAATTCGTGGGGCGGTTCTTCATCTTGTTCTACTAAACAACTACTTTGAGGGTTAGCGTAATACATTATTGTTTTTGATTTAGATTTTTCAAAAAGTGCAGCAGGATCAAATTCTCCTAATTCACTTTTAGATGCTCGTAATTTTCTTTGAAATTTCGTAAAATATTCATCGGATTCTATTGGTGTACAATTACAAAACAACTTCTTGTTGGTTGCTAGCTGTTGATGAATTTCTAATCCTACTTTTAATCCGATATCGTTTATGGAAAATTCTGACATTATATTTCACTCAACTTGATAATTCTGATGCAATATTTTCCAGCATAATCTTCTTTATTGCTTCTAGATTCTCAAAGTTTCCCATTGCCCACATTGTTTTTACTAATGCTACTTCTGGAATCATGTTTTCTAATGGAATTATGCCTAAATCAAGTAAATCTCTACCACTTTCATAAACCGTCATTCTAACTCTGCCATCAATACATTGAGAAGTCATTCCAAGAAAAATTCCTTTTTGGTTTGCCCTTTTTACACTTTCATACATTGTATTTCCAATATGGCCTAACCCAGTTCCTTCAAAAATTATTGCTCTATAACCCATATCAATAATTTGTTCTAATAACTTTGGATCATATCCGGGATAATATTTTACTAGAGCAACTTTTGTATCAAGTTTAATTCGGGGGTTAAATTCATTTACTTTGAAAAATTCATCAGAAATATTTTTTTGGATTTGATTTTCTGCAATAATAAACGCTGGATCATCTCCAATTGTTTGAAATGCACCCCTTTTACTTGTATGATTTTTTCGTACTCTAGTTCCTAAATGACATGCTATTGTTTCATCATTTTCATCTTGATGCATCACAATATAGACTCCTCTAGTTTTACTTTCTGTGATGAACTTTGTTGCACCAATCAAATTAAGTGCTGCATCAGAGGATGCCCGATCTGATGATCTTTGAGAACCAACCAATACAATTGGAATTGGAAATCCTGCAAGAGCAAATGAAAGGAAAGATGATGTATAATGCATTGTATCTGTACCATGTGCAATAATAATTCCTGCATAATCGGATTTAGAATATTCATTAATCTTTTCAGCAATTTGTAACCAATGTTCTGGCATTATGTTTTCAGAATATTCTGATAATAGAGCTTCGGCATCTATGTTTGCAATTTCAGCAAGTTCTGGAACCGATGAATTTAATTCTTCAGCAGATAATATCGGCGTAACTGCTCCTGTTCTATAATCAACTTTACTTGCAATTGTTCCTCCTGTTGATAACAAAAGAATTTTTGGTAGTCCATCAACTGTTTCAATTTTTTCATTTTGTTTGATGGTTTTTTCTTCAGATTGAACTTTCTCAATTTTTTCAATCTTTTCTATTTCTAAACCAACATTATAACCGCTCTTTAATTTTACAACAATGTGTTTGTCATCACTATGCTCATATCTAGGCATAATTATACCCAAATATGTGATATCAGATAGAATCTTTACCGAATCTCCAACTGAGATAAGATTTGTTTTTAGGAATTCTAATGAATTTCCCTTATATCCTCTATATTCTGACATTTACGAGAATTAGATTTGTTATTTTATTAAAACTACCTGTAATAGGAAGCTACTAGTTTTTCGCCCATCTTGAGATCTTTTTGTTCTCTAACTTTCTTTACTGCTTCTTCAAAGTGTTTCATAGTAACTTTGGCATCAATACTAGTTTTCTCAACATCTTTTACGTCTGGATGTGAATCTAAGAATTCATGAATTACTAAGGACACTGCAGTGTTTGCTATTGCTGCTGTATCAGCACCACTAAGTCCATCAGTTAATTCAGCAAGTTTGTCATAATCAACACGTTGAGGATCACTTTCCTCACTAACTGTTGGTATTTTCTCAGCATTAATTTTCAAGATACTCTTCCTACTTTCTTTATCTGGAAGTGGAATCTGAATAATCTTATCAAATCTTCCTGGTCTTAACAATGCGGGATCAATCATATCTGCCCTATTTGTTGCAGCTAAAACTACAACTCCATGCATATTCTCCATACCATCCAATTCTGTAAGTAATTGACTTACTACTCTTTCAGTTACAGCAGTTTCTCCACCTGCACCTCTAATTGGTGCAATTGAATCTATTTCATCAAAGAAGACTACACAAGGTGCTGATTGACGTGCTCTTTTGAAAATTTCTCTAATTCCTCTTTCAGATTCACCAACCCATTTTGATAATAATTCAGGACCTCTAACTGAAACAAAGTTTGCTTCGCTTTGAGTTGCAACTGCTTTGGCAAGTAATGTCTTTCCTGTGCCGCTTGGTCCATGAAGTAAAATACCTCTTGGCATATTATGTCCTAATTTATCATAAAGACCGGGATATTTCATTGGCCATTCTACAGCTTCTTGTAATTCACGTTTAACATCTTCCAAGCCTCCAACTTCTTCCCACTTTACGTCTGGGTTTTCAATGAAAACTTCTCTCATTCCAGATGGAGTAACTTCTATCAAAGCTTTTTGGAAATCTTCATGATTTACAATTAGTTTATCCAAAGTTTCAGGAGGAATTTTTTCTTCTTCTAAATTAAGAATAGGTAGTAATCTTCTCAAACATTTCATTGCTGCTTCTTTACAGAGATATTCCAAGTCTGCGCCAACATAACCGTGGCTTACTGATGAAATTTTATCTACATTAACATCATCAGACAATGGCATGTTTCTACTGTGAATTGCAAGAATGTCTTTTCTTCCTTTTTTATCAGGTACTTTGATTTCTATTTCCCTATCAAATCTTCCTGGTCTTCTAAGTGCTGGATCGATTGCATTTGGCCTATTTGTTGCAGATATAACAATAACTTTACCTCTAGCCTCTAGTCCATCCATTAATGATAACATTTGAGAAACAACTCTTCTTTCAACCTCACCTGTAACTTCTTCTCTTTTTGGGGCAATAGAATCAATTTCATCTACAAAGATAATTGATGGTGCTTTTTCTCTTGCTTCTTTGAAAATTTCCCTTAGTCTTGCTTCACTTTCTCCATAAAACTTGCTCATAATTTCTGGACCTGAAATGCTGATAAAGTGCGCATTACTTTCATTTGCAACTGCTTTTGCAAGTAATGTCTTTCCTGTTCCAGGTGGACCATACAATAAGACGCCTTTTGGTGCTTCAATTCCCAACTTTTCAAAAATTTCAGGGTGTCTTAATGGTAATTCAATCATCTCTCTTACTTTCTTTATTTCATCTGTTAAGCCACCAATGTCTTCGTATGTGACTTGCGGAACTCCACGTAATGTTTCTCCTTTTTCTGCAATATGGAAAACTGTTTTCTGTGTAACTAAAACAGCATCAGCTGCTGGTGTGACTCCTATTACTTGAAAAGTTAAACGTCCACCAAAATATGGAACCATTACATTATCTCCTTTAATCAAAGGAACACTTTCTAAAGCATCTGCAAGATATCTTTCATCAATTGGTGGTATGGCTTCTAATGGTGCAACTACTACTTTTTCTGCAGCTACTGCCTTTATTTTTCTGACCGAAATTGTGTCTCCAATTGCAATTCCTGAATTATTTCTACCAAGTCCATCAATTCTGATAATTCCCTTTCCTTCATCAGATGGATAAAGAGGAAGACACTTTGCAACTGTTCTTCTCTTACCTTTAATTTCAATAACATCGCCAGTTGAGGCATTTAGAGTATCCATAGAATCATAATCGATTCTTGCTACTCCTCTTCCAACATCTCTTGTGTATGCTTCAAGAACTTTAAGTGAAAGAGCATTTTGACTCATACAGAAAAGGTCTCTACCTAATTTTTATACCTTTGTGGTAATTTTCTCAACTAACAAGAAACAATCACAAGCTTAAAATTCTCAGTGCGTACGAAACGATCAACTTGGGTAAGAGACCATTAGTTAGAAGACGTGGCCGTGGAGGTTTTCAGTTTAGATCTACATCTACTGGAAAGGTAGGTTCTAAGGCAAAGTATCCCCGTTTTTCGCTATCTGAACAACATGAAGGAGAAATTATTAATTTAATCCATGAACGTGGTAGAGAAGCTCCATTAGCTAAGATCAGATTTGAGGATGGTTCTGTTTCATTTGTTCCAGCTGTTTTGGGAACAAAAGTAGGTGAAACTTTGCAATTTGGATTAAAATCAAAAATTGAAAAAGGAAATGTGATTAGCGTTCAAAACATTCCTGATGGAACAATTGTATGTAATATTGAAAAGCACTTTGGAGATGGCGGTGCCATAGTTAAATCTGCAGGTACTAATGCAACTGTTTTTTCTCATGGAGAGGAAGGTGTTACTGTGAAACTACCTTCAGGAAAATTTACTACTCTTAATCCAAAAAATAGAGCCATGATTGGTACTCTTGCTGGAGGAGGAGCTAGTGAAAGACCATTTATGAGTGCAGGTGGTAAATGGAGAAACTTCAAAGCAAAAGGAAAGAAATATCCAATTGTTAGAGGTGTTGCTCAAGCTGCATATGTTCACCCACATGGTGGTGGTCGTCATCAACATGTTGGACAAAGCTCAACTGTATCAAGGGATACTCCTCCTGGTGCTAAGGTAGGTAGTATTGCTGCAAGAAAAACTGGTAGAGCTAGAATTAAAGAAAGAAAGTAGTTTTCTTTTAACCTAAAATTGATTAATAGCTCATTGAGATACAATTCAAATGTCTGATCAACGAATTAGAATTTTTGTTACTGGAAAAGTACAAGGTGTGTTTTTTCGTCAAGCACTTAAAGTAATGGCCAAGAAAAATAATGTTTTTGGATGGGTAAAAAATCTCAAAGATGGACGCGTTGAAGCTGTTTTAGAAGGCGATGAAGAAAAAGTTGCTAGATTAATTGAATGGTCTCATGGTGGACCAGCTAATGCTAGAGTGGAAGATGTAGAAATTTGTAATGAGAAATTTACTGGAGAATTCTCAAAATTTGATGTCGTGTATTAGTAAATATTAACAAGTTCTTTGATTGAAAAATTTTTTGAGTATAATTTACAATAACTAAAAATAAAATTACAAAATTTCCTGTCACTTTACAAATTAATTTTAATTAATGGTAGCAGATCTGTTAGTTCCAGTCTAGACGAATAGCCCCATTTCAAGGCGTACAAGATCCGCCACGTTGACGAGGAAGCGTGGATGCCCCACCTTAGGATTGCTCCCTCCCGGACCTCATCCCTTTCGATGGTTCGGTCTTAGAAGTTATCCCTTCGGATAATTCTAGTCCTGCAACCACCCGCCTCGGCGTGATTTCATTTCCGCACACCAAGCGGGAATTACCTATCTAGAGATTTACCCAGTAGTTACTGATCTCTGCATATAGCCGGTTTCAGAACAGGGCACGGCTGGCACCCCGATCCTCCCTACTACCGTTTTTTCATAAACAAAGTATGGTATATTTGCATTAGGTTTGGTTTTCTTTTAATTTTAAAACCATGTTACAAACTGAACATATACTACCTGTACATTCATTGCCACACTTTTCACAAATTGTTTTTTGCTTATAGTTAGAATCCTTTACAATTTGAGATACTTTGAGAATTGATTGATACAAATTGTTTTTAATTCCGCTATGTTGACTTTCCAATGAATTTAGAAATTCACGAATTTCTGTTCTAATTCCTTCATTCATGTGTGGACAAGGTTCTGATTGAAATGGAATATTGTTTGTAAATGCATAAAACACAATTTCAGATTCATATATCTCACAAAATGGTTTAATTTTTCTTAAAGAATTCGTAGACGTGTCAGGATCCATCCATCCAATCTTATTTGTATCACCTGAAAGCATGTTTATGACAAATGTTTGAAGTGTATCATCTAGATTATGACCAGTTGCAATTACATCTGCTCCAATATCTTTTGCTGCAAAATCAATAGCACGCCTTCTCAACGTTCCACAAATTGAACATGAGGTTGTCTTTTCATTTTCTCTTAACTCTAATGCTTCATCAAGTGTTAATTCAAACAAGTCTTGATAAGAGTAAACTTTGTATTCTATTTCTAATTCATCACAAAATTTTTCAACAATTTCAAGTGCCTCGTTCCGATATCCAGGAATTCCTTCATCAATGGTAATAGCCTTAATTCTAAAATTGTGACTAATAGCCATTTCATGAATAATTTTTAGTAATGCTAGTGAATCTTTCCCACCAGATACTGCAACAGCAACTAACTCGTCATTTTGAATCATATTATATTTTGAAATGGTTTTGGCAGTTTTTCTAACAATAGAGTTTGAGAAACATTGTGAGCATAATTTCTCACCTGAATATTTTCTAGTATAGACTGCCTGATTTTGACATCTATCACAAATCATAAAATTAGATATTTTTTTTCATTAATGATTCTTTAGGTATTTCCTAAATTGTAAACCATCCTGATTTGATATATGATAAAGCAATGTTTAGACCAAATAACGCAAAAGTAAATGCGTAAATTCCCCACATAACGCCATTTATTGCGCCATCTGAGATTCTTTTATCAATAATTGTATGAATGAATTTTCCTCCATCCAAAATTGGCAAAGGAAGCATGTTAATAATTCCAATGAAAAAAGAAATCATCCATAACCATAACAAGAACATTGAAACGTTTGGATCATTCCATTCAATGAAATTCAAAACTGGCTTGTAAGCAAATGAGTTATCTCTCATAATCCCTATCAATCCTCTTTCAGGATCTTCTGGTGCAGGCATTATGTCCACGTTAAAATCTAATGTTTGACCATCTCTAAGTACAGAAACACTTGCTGTTTCCCCAGGATTTAAACTGGGAAAATCAACTGGACTAAAGATCGGTATGTCATTAATTGAAGTAATGATGTCATTTGCAAGTAATCCTGCTTTTTCAGCTCCAGAGTTTTCTATGATTGAGAGTACTAAAACTCCTTCTGGTAAATCATAAAATGCACTTAACAGTGGTTCAGGCAGTACCATAGCAAAGAAGGGGTTTGTTAACAGTATGGCACCTAGAACAAATGCAAAAATTACGTTTGATGTTGCACCTGCTCCAATCACTCTTAATTTTGAAATCTTTCTTGCTTTGTTAAATTCTTCCTCATCTGGTTCTACAAATCCTGCAAACATTGCAATAAATATTGCAAATCCTCCTGTTTTGATCTTTATTTTTTCAAGAGCAGCTACTATGCCGTGAGCTCCTTCATGAATAACTAATACAATTGGAATAGACAGTAAAAAGTATGTAATGGAAGCTGAAGATGTTAATGTCACTCCTGGAATCAATACTGTTAATTCGGCAAACTCTGTTTGTGCAACAAAAAAGTTTGAGACATTATTTAACAAAAACCAAAATGCAAAACCCATCATTATAAAACCAGAAATCACACTTACGTCAGCAAAAACTCTAATTCCTCTTTTCGTTCTACCCAGAATTTTCATAAGAACCGAATTTACTTTCTTGTTTTTGTAAGTTAGACTATACGCCTTTATCTCAAAACCATGTCTTTCTAATTTTAGACCTTTTGCAATTACAACAATTACGATCCATGCTAATAATACATAGATTATCGAATTCTGGGTAATAAAATCAAGTTCCAAACTAATTGTTAATTTTTTAAAGCACGTACATTTATCGGTTACTATGGAAGTGATAATAATTATCTCTACATACCCTAACAAAAAATCAATTTTAAAAATTGCAAATGAACTAGTAAAAAACAAGACAGTCGCATGTGTCAATATTTCAAAAATTTCTTCAGTTTATTCTTGGAAAGGAAAGATTGAAAATGCGTCTGAATATCTTGCAATATTCAAAACTACATCAAAAAACAAGAAATCATTAATGGCAAAAATAAAAGAAACTCATCCTTACGATGTTCCCGAAATAGTAGAGGTCAATGTTACTTCTATTAACAAACCATATCTAGACTGGTTAGAAGAATCTACAAGCTAAGACTCTATTGCATATCGCAATAAGGAGACAATTCCACCCAGACCAGTAACTCGTAAACCTATATCTGTAGATGAATCTACGCTGTAAATTTTTACTCCCTTACTTTCAGCATCATTTAGAAAATCAATCATTTTTTGTTCATCATCTTGGATTGCCTTATCTGAAAAAACAAGTGATTCGACTGCACCCATTTGATTTGCATTATAGGTTTCATTAAATCCCATAGTGAATTTTCTGCTCTTTTTATTTGCAAGAAGCATTACTTCATCAATAATTGATGATGCTTTGGATAATTTGCTGTCTGACATAATTTCTTTCATAGTTTGAGATTTTGTAAATGTGTAAATTCCATCTTCTCCACCAGAATCAATTCCTTCTACAACTTTAGTGTTGTATTTTTGTGATTTTTGGAGAAAGTTGGCAAATCTTTTTTTTGTTTCACCTGGACCAAAAATTACAATTGAATCTCCTTCTTTGTATATAGTTGATATTGCTTGCTGTATTTGTTCAAAAAATTTTTCAATATTGAAATTAGTTTTGTATCTCTTTCCGCCTGAACCTGAATAGATATTTGGCATGAAATCCAGATGTGTTCCTCTTAGTCTTGCTATTCCACAATCACCAGTATCAATAGCTACAAGTACAAAACCTACTTGTTCATTGCTTGATTCTAAAAGATTTTTCTCTATGGGAATCCATTTTTTCTTTGAAATTGTTATTCCATCGTTAATTTTTAGAATAAAAGAATGATGTGAACCATGTGGAACTTGTTCATTACTTGATTCAGAAATTGTTCCACTAATTCTTAATCTATCTAAGACATCATCAAGTGATATTTTTTCTACTGTTAATGCTATTCTTACTTTGATTCTTTCTCCTTTGTCTGGTCTTGAATAATCTTTTTCTTGTTTTAAAACTCGTGTTGTATCTCCAATTACTTTATCACTTTCTTTTATAATGCGACGAAGATTCAAAAGATCTTCTGAATCCTCTGGCATTACAGAAATAGAATTTTCATCAATAGTTTTTGTAATCATGATATTGTTTCGCTTTACAAAAAGAAAAGAGTTTATCTTGTAACTTCGTTAGTGTTTGTTTCTTCAGACTTTTTCTTTAGGTAATTTTCAACCCAATCCAAAGTAAGAACTCCAGCTTCGGCTAGATTTGTAAGAGAATTTGCAGATGCTTCTCCTGTAACTTTGCCATTATTTCTTCGCAATTGACGCCATTTTAGGGACGTATTGCCACTTTTAGAATTATAAATTATTCCAAGAACGTCCCTTGCATTAACAAATGTGATGTCTCTAATTTTTTTCAGAGTCACTTTATCAGCAGCTTCTACGTAAATTGATCCTAGTTCATCTTCTCTTTCTGCAAACACCTCAAAATCATCCAAATAACTTCTTGGTGCATAAGACTTGCATGTACTTGAGATGATAAATCTTCGAAAACTTTCCAATGAAGCAGGCATATCAATTGTGACCATTTTGAATCAATGAACTATTAGCCATTAATCAAGCTTTTTGAAAGACTCAATAGGAATCTCTATGAAATATGGCATGCGGGCGGTGATGAACCTATCCCTTTGAAATGATGATGAGGATCTTGAGTTCTGAGCCTGTCTTAGGATTTTAATTGATGGTTTATTTTGAAAAAATATGAAATCGCTAACTGAATATCTAACATTTGAGGTTCCAACACGTAGAGCATTTGTCAACATTACACCTGATGTTAGAAAGCTTGTTACAAAGAGTAAAGTTCAGGAAGGATTATGTCTTGTAAATGCAATGCATATCACTGCAAGTGTCTTCATTAACGATAATGAAGGTGGATTACTTCATGACTATGAAAAATGGTTAGAGGGTTTAGCACCACACCAACCAATTGATCAATACCGACATAATGATACTGGGGAAGATAATGCAGATGCCCACCTAAAACGACAAGTGATGGGACGGGAAGTAGTAGTTGCAATTACTGATGGAGAATTAGATTTTGGTCCATGGGAAGAAATTTTCTATGGAGAGTTTGATGGAAAAAGACCAAAAAGAGTTTTAGTTAAGATAATTGGTGAATAAACTTTCTATCCAAAGTCTGCATCACGCTTTTGGCTTTGTGATTCGTTCTTTCTTGCAGCTGCTCTGAATTCATCATCGTGATTTTGCGGTCCATGTCCACATTTTACACATGCAACCTTGAATCCATCATCATATTTCTCATAGGTTTCACAACCACAAAAACATGCCATGACTGTATTATTTTCTAAGATGATATATCTTTTAGGGAATTAATTTAGGATGATTTACAACATTCGCCCATTGGAATGTCATGATCGTGTGGACATTTTCTTGGATGCTTTAGCATGGTGCACAAAGCATCTGTAAACTGTTTATTCATATGATGCTCAATTCCACATACCATCTCCTCATTGATTTCAACTTTTAGCGCGCTATCCATGAGTACTTCTAGTAATCTACTGTTTCTCATCATGCTAGAACCAATTTTTTCACCATCTTCTGTGAGTTTTACGCCTGCCTTGTTGTAAGTAACTAAATTTTGGGTGTTTAGTTTTTTAAGCATCTGAACAACACTAGGTTGTCTGACATTGAGCATCTTGGCAATTGTACTAATTTTGACGTCTTCTCCTCTCTCTTTAATATGCCATATAGCCTTTAGATACATCTCTACATGTTCTGCTTCTGCAGTTCCAACAAATAGTACTTCATCATTAAATGTGTCCATGTTATACCTTCTTGGAATCTTTTAGTGAACTACCACCAAATAAGTTGATAGCCTCTTCCTGCTTCAAAGACCTCATGGAGATCTCTACAGGCGTTACTTCCCGCAGTTCCTGCGGTAGTAGATAATTATCTTTTGCCGATATATTGAAAATACTTAATCCTCTTTTGAGAATATTGATGCTTGCATTATAATCACGATCTATTACCAAATTGCAAACATTACATCTATGAATTCTAACAGCTAAACTCTTTGGCACTTTGTTGCCACAACGTGAACAATCTATTGTAGTGTTTCTGGCTGGTACTTCTATCATTGTGGTTTTATACGCAACCATGTATGAGAATATCTCCCAACCTGAGTCTAAAATGTTTCTTGCTAAATGATGGTTTTTCACCATGTTTAGTTTTTCCAGTCTTTCCATAAATATTCTATCATACTTTTTTGCATACTGTGTTGACAGTTTATGTAGAAAATCCTTACGTCTATTTTTGATTCTCTCATGTATTCTCTGCATGTGTTTGATGGCTTTGAGTCTGTTGTTTGAGCCCTTCTTTCTTCTTGATATCTTTCTTTGTACTCTTGCCAATGGTTTTAGCATCTTCTTGAGATTTAATTGGTTTGGAATACGGTGTCCATCAGAATCATAGGCAAATGTCTTTATGCCAACATCAATTCCCACTGCTTTTGAGAGGTTAATTTTTGGTACATCTGTCTCAATATTACACGTTATACATGCATACCATTTACCTGATTTTGATTTTGTAATTATTACTTGCTTGATTTTTGAATTTTCCGGTATTTGTCTATGTTGTATAATTTTGATCTTACCTATTTTTGAGAGATACAAAAAACCATTTTGGATTTTGAATCCAGACTGATTATAGGTAAATGTTCTATATTTTGAATATCTTGCAAATTTCAGACTTTTTGCAGCATATCCATTTTTTCGTAATTGTATTAGTGATTTTTGTGCACCATCTATTTGGGTTGAGATCATCTGCAACATTTTTGAATGATACAAATAAAGCCAGGGTTCTTGTTCTTTTAATTCAGTTAGAAAATAATTAAGATCGTTTCTTGTGACAAATCCATTTCGTGTCTGGTTTACCATCTTATTGTAAACCCATCTACATACATCTAATGTGTTATGAATTTTTTTCCATTGATATTGGTTTGGGTATAGTCGAAATTTCAAATTTCTTGTCTGCAATATTTTTCTATAGTAGTTAATACTTAAAATAACTGCGATTGAAAAATCATTGACAATCTAACTGTCATATTCTCAGATTATATAACATTACATGTGCTAGAAAATTATCTTATTCACTCTTGATTAATTCTATATCGTTTGCGAATCTTTTAATAAATATTCGAAATATTGGCGTGCAAATCCTGCCAATCCTGCATGATCTGCCCAAATTGCGACAATATCTGAAGATGCACTCTCACCTATTTTTGGACCTAATAAAATCACAACATATCTTTTATCAGAAATTATTCCTCCTGCAAACAAGCCTTTCTTGATTTTTACAGTTGCTACTCTTTTGATTGCTTTTATGTATTCTTTATCCATTTTATCTGAGGTAAGTATTGTAATTTCTACTCCTTTATCATGAAGTGATCTTAACTTTGGTAATGCTTGTTTAACTAATTCTTCTCCAGCTTCAGGTAATGCAATCATTACTTCGTTTCTGCAGGTTTCCACCATCTCTAAAATTTTAG
>JBHHZR010000033.1:0-15353 GCA_046758125.1 Candidatus Nitrosopumilus sp.
TGACGGTATTACAGTCTCCTTTGAATTCTCAGAGGATGAAACTGTAGTCGGTTCAGCACTTATCAGATGGAACATTGGTGAGGTACAATGGTTAGAAGCAAGCTATCCAGCTAGCGGAACAGGTGTTGTAAGAATAATTGATCCAGACATGAACTTAGATCCAGAAGCAGTAGACAACTTTGATTCTGATGTATGGTCTGACTCCGATGCCGGAGGTATTGACCTTACTGTAACTGAGACTAATGAGGCAACCGGAATATTCGAAGGTACTGTGTTCTTCACAACTACTGACGAATCATCTGGTCACAGACTCAGAGTCGCAGAAGGTGACACTGTCACCGCAGAATATCAGGATAACACACTACCTGATCCATACACAACTGCAGATGAACTTGATATTACTGCCACTTCACTAATCGGTACTGTAGTGCCACCTCTCGAGAGAGCACCAGCTGCTAACTTGAGAACAGTTGACGCATTCGGTAACAGCTTAGATTCTGTTTCCGTTGACCAACAGGTACAAATCAGTGCTGACTTGGCAAATGGTCAGGATAGAGAGCAACAATTTGCATACTTGGTACAGATTCAGGATGGTAACGGTGTTACAGTCTCACTAGCATGGATTACAGGTTCACTATCTGCTGGTCAATCATTCAGCCCAGCATTATCATGGATTCCAACTGACGCAGGAACATACACTGCTACTGCATTTGTTTGGGAGTCTGTTGATAATCCAACGGCATTATCACCACCAGTTAGTACAACTGTCAACGTAAGCTAAAACTAGTTCACATTTTCCTTTTTTTCTTTTTTTTGAATCTGACTTAACGAAAGTTATAGATGATTTTTCCAGAAGTAATATCTAGTAGAAGATTAACAATTAATTAAAATGAAATTTCAAATTTTGTTTTCTATACTTGTTACACTTTTACTTGTAACTATTCCTAGCTCATTTGCAGAGGAATTGGGGTTGTTTACAAATAGTAAGGTCTATTCTCCCGAACATAACTTACAAGTCTATGGAACTGGATTACCTGAAGAGAATTTGATTATAAGACTTTTTGCTCCAGATGAAACAATCGCAAAGTTTGATCAAATTACAACAAACTCAGATGGTTCTTTTAACCATGATTTGTTAACTTGGCCAGAACCATCAACAAATTTTCCTTATGGAACATATACTGTTGAAGTAATCAGCACCGAACAAAACGGAATCTCAAAAAAAATTGATGTAAAGTTTTCATCAACAACTGATTTAGCTGAGATACCTGTTGAAAGACATCTTAATATCTTGGTCTTTGCTCCTGAGACTGCAGCAATTAATCATCCGATTAGAGTATTTGTTCAAGTAACAAGTGATGGACTTTTACTTGGAAATGATCCTTCTAAATTGTTAGAGAGTACTCATGTACATTTACCATCTGGAATTTCAGTTCCATTGACACATTCTTTTAAAACAATGCATCAAGGACTGTATTATGTTGACTATACCCCTATTGAAGAAGGAACACATGTATTTCATGTTGTAGCATTTAGTCAAGGAACTACTTCTCATGGTTCTGCTGCAACTACCGTTCTAAGTCAAGATTTAGGAGGAATCTCAGAACAAATTATTAAATTAAATTCTATTTTAGATGAGACATCAGGCGAACTTGATGTTTTAAAATCTGAAATTGAAGGATTTGATACTACTTTAGAGGATGCAAGTAACAAAATTGATGAAAGTACTGGTACCATCTCAACTTCTGTAAAATTTATCAGTGAAGCCTCATCCCAGCTCAACTCATTATTGTTCCCAATTATAGCATCCATTGGAATTATTGTAGCACTGCAAATTGCAATACTTGCACGAAGAAGATAGTTGTGAACTACCATCCAACAAATGTGGTGGTCTCTTCTTGTTTCGTTGAATCCTTTGGATTCTCCACAAGCGTTACTTCCCGCAGTTCCTGCGGTAGTTTGTTTAATCCCTTGTTGAGGATGTTAATTGATGCGTTGTAATCTCTATCTAACACAAGACCACATTTGTCACATCTGTGAATTCTAATTGCCAAACTTTTAGGCACTGAATTTCCACATCTTGAACAGTCAACAGTAGTGTTTCTAGCTGGCACTTCAATTAGCATCTTGCATTTGTATTCTAGCTTTTGCAAGAATGTTCCCCAGCTTGCATCCATTATACTTTGAGATAGTCTGTGGTTCTTTACCATGTTTAATTTTTCTAGTTTTTCTACAAACACTACATCATTATTCTTTGCATATTGTGTAGATAGTTTGTGTTGAAAATCCTTTCTTCTATTCATTATCTTTTCATGAATTCTCTGCATTTTTAAAATCACTTTGAGTCTATTGTTTGATCCTTTCTTTCGTCGTGATATTTTTCGTTGCATTCTTCTTAATGGTTTTAGTATTTTTTGTAAGTTCTTTGGGTTTGGTGTTTGATGTCCATCAGAGTCATATGCAAATGATTTTATTCCAACATCAATCCCAACTGATTTTGAAAATGATATTTTTGGAATGTCTATTAATTGTTCTTCAATATCTATAGTCAAACATGCATGCCATTTTCCACTTTTTGATTTT
Source organism: Candidatus Nitrosopumilus sp. (assembly GCA_046758125.1). Taxonomy (GTDB): domain Archaea; phylum Thermoproteota; class Nitrososphaeria; order Nitrososphaerales; family Nitrosopumilaceae; genus Nitrosopumilus. The sequence goes on from JBHHZR010000033.1 coordinate 2,584, forward strand.
GTTATTATGATTTGTTTTATAATGCAGTTTTGTGGAATGTTTCTATGTTGTCTTATTTCCACATATCCAATCTTTGAGAGATATAGTAATGTTTTTCCTCCACGTGTTTCAAATTTATATCCTGTTTGATTATACGTAAATGTTCTAAAATCACTGTATTTTGCAAATTTTAATTTACTTGTCTTGTATCTTTTTTTGTTTAATGTAACCAAAGATTTTTCAGCTCCTTCTATCTGAGTCGATATCATTTGTAACATTTTACTATGATATTGATATAACCATGGTTCTTGTTGTTTTAACTCAGTTAGATAATAATTGCAATCATTTCTTGATACAAATCCCTTTTGAGCATATTCTACAAACTTGTTGTAGACCCAACGACACACAGCTAGATTATTCTGAAGTTTGTACTCTTGGGAATCATTAGGGTATAGTCTAAATTTGTAATTTCTTGTTAATACCATTTACCAGAATTTGGTATGATAAACAATGTTAAATTACTTATCATGTAAAAAACTGCAAGTCCAACTATATACAATATTTACTAATCTTCTTACCATAAAATTATAAATGCTGGAAAAGAAAATCTACTGATGCCCAAAGTGGCGATTTTCTTTTCTATCATACTTTTATCAACAGTATTGACAAATTCTTATGCCTTTATTCCTGGAGACATGATCACAGAAGAAAAAATCCCACAACAAATTGATTTTAATTCAAACATAATTGATATAGATCCTGATTTTTTTGTTGAAAATAATTTTAAACGATATTTAGTTTTTGGAACAAACTCCCAGAACTCTGATCAATTTAAAAATAATTCTTTGTATGGAATTAGTTCTGATAATGGATTTTTTTATGTGACAGTACTCTCAGATGATAACGCATCAAGTTTATCTGCTCAAGGATATAATGTGGTTGAAGATTTTCCATTAGATTTTCATTCTATTGATAAAAACATGATTGATGCATCTAGAATTTCTCAAATAACTCATTCTGATGCTGCAGAAAAAAATTATGGTGTTTCAGGAAATGGAACTACAATTGCAATTGTAGATACAGGAGTTGATTTTTCCAATCCCGATATTCAACATTCCCTTGCAAGAGATGACAAAAACCATCCCGTAATGCTTGATCCAGATGGTCAAGGGATCATTTTAACGAATGCAACCTTTTTTGCATTTATTGATGAAAACGAAATTATCAGAAATTATAGCAAACCTATTCCAGCTCAGATGACATCGTCAGCTTATGTAACAAAACAAGGAGTTTTTTTAGATATATCTCAAGGTGGTAAAGGAACTAAAGTTCCAATTTATAATTCATTTTTTCCACAATTAGGCTCTTCAATTATTTTTAATGGGACATTAACTACTGATATCAAAATTGGCGAAGATAACAGAAATTATATCAAATCAAAAAGTGGCATATATCATCTTGGCGTAATTTATCAAGGTGCAGTACAGGGACCACTAGCGCGAATACAAGTTGTACCTGTATTGGTAACTGATTCATTCATACCAGGAGTTTATGATACTATTACTCCTGATCTTAGTACCTCTTGGGAAGATTATACTAGATTTAGTTTAGAATCAGGCCAAAAACCAAAATATGACTTTGATTTTACTGATGAAAAACCAATTGTATTGGGAAGTGGAAAAGAATTTCTTGTGTATGACTCTAATGATGATGGAAAAAATGATTATAGTGCTGGAACAATTGGAGCCCAAGTCTTAGATGTTTATAGTGCAATTCAAAACAAAACTGCACAAATTGATGATTCAGTAAATGCAATTAATGGAACATTACTTCCTGCATTAGATCCTGATGGTGAATTTTTTGGTGTAATGACTGATTTTATGGGACATGGTACATCCAGTGCGGCATCAATTACTTCAAGAGGACAAGAAACTTACGACATCTACAATAACACTGAAAAATTTACTATTACTGGTGTAGCTCCTGGCGCAAAGATTATTCCTGTAAAAGCATTATGGTTTGGTGATACAGTTTATGGATGGTTATGGTCTGCTGGATTTGATAATGAAAAACAAAATTGGGAATTTACAGGAAAATCAAGAGCAGATATTATTTCTAATAGCTGGGGCGTATCTACCTTTCCAACCTTTAATGCATCTCCTGGCATGGATATACTTTCTTTGATTCTTAGTACCCTTGTAACTCCTCATTCTTTAGATGATGATTATCCTGGAGTAACAATAGTTTCTAGTGCCGGAAATTCTGGACATGGCTATGGCACAATTGGATTGCCTAATGCATCACCTTTTGGGATTGCAGTAGGTGCAACAACTAACAATGTCTTTGTAGGGTATGGTCCATTCAAAGATCAACCAAGATTTGGAAATACAACATCGCATTACAATCATGTAGTTGATTTTTCTAGCAGAGGTCCTAGCTCAATTGGTGATCCAAAACCTGACTTGATGAGCATTGGAGCGCATGGATTTACTCCCTCAAATGTAATAAAACTAGAAAAAAATTCTAAAGATGAATCTTTTTCCTTGTTTGGCGGAACAAGCATGGCAGCACCAATAGTTTCAGGTAGTGCCGCAGTTTTAATGGAAGGAATGAGAAATCAATCTCAAGACATTGATCCGTTTACAGTCAAAAATATTCTAATGTCTACAGCAACTGATCTTCAAAATGATCCATTTACTCAAGGTTCAGGATTAGTTGATGTGTCATCGGCCTTAGATTTTGTTAATGGAAAAGATGGAATGTTTATCGTACACAACGACAAATCATATCAGAACATCAAAAAAGTTTTAGATTCTGCAATGGAAAATATAAATTCAACTGCAATAGGATTTGAACAATTTCAACTACCATCAACTTCTATTCCTATGACTAGCTGGTTTGCAGGACAATTGCTACCTGGTGAAAGAAGTTCTACAACCTTTACCCTAGTCAATCCCTCTGAAACTGAAATTACAATCAATGTACTGCCAAAAAAACTATCTTTAATTACAAAAAATGAATTTAACGGAACAACAAATGTACGTCAACAAGATTCAATACTTAACAAGTCTGGAACATACATTCCTAATTATGTGAATCTTTCAGATGTAAAGCCTCATTTAACACTAGATGAATTTTATGATGAACAAGATCCTATTCCTGATGATTCATCATTGATGATACTTGATGTAAATTTCCAATTTGATTCATTCATGAATGATACTTCAGATGTATATGCTGATGATCTTCAAATATCTTCTTTATATCTTTATGATTGGCTTGACAATAACAACGATACAAAAATTTCAAGTGATGAACTATCTATGGTAAATAGAGCTGGTTCATGGGGAACAGTCCAAGAACTTAGAATCAGTGATCCAAATGAAAAATTTGAAGGAACTCCATTAGTTGGAGTGTATCCTGTACCAACAAAATTTTCTTATTGGTTAGGTGATACAAAAATAAACTCAACAGCAATGGATTATACGTTATCTGCAAGTTATTATCAAAAAGAAAAGTGGTCTATGCTTTGGCCTGAATCAAATACCGTTACTATCCCTCCAAAAGATTCTGCTACAGTTGATGTAACATTAGTTACGCCAGATGATTTACAAACTGGAGTCTATCAAGGATTTTTAACTTTTGAAGGAGAAAAACATTCGGTAAATGCTCCAGTATCGTTTGTCATTAAACAATTAGTTGATCAAAATGATTCTACTATTGTAATTGAAGGAAAACAAAGTGATGATGTTCTTTATGGAAATGGATACACCAAAGGTGCATTTGATATGGTTAATCGCTATATGGCAGGAGATTGGAGACAATATTATTTTGATATTCAAGATGAATCAATTAATTCTGCAGCAATTGAGCTTTCTTGGAAAACTGATGATACAAATCTAGCTGTATTTGTAATGGATCCATCCGGACAAATAATACAAACTAATGTTCCTTCTGGAGTGTTTGGTCATTTTCTTGGATGGGCTTCCCTTGATTGGTTAGGCAATTCAATTTTTAGTCAAGGTGGAGGATTCTTTCCAATAAAAAATAAAGATGATACATCTACTGTACTTTATGTACCGATTAACCAAACAGGTACTTACACACTCTTAACACATTCAACTTTGTTTGGAGGAAATTCAACTACTGAACCAATTACACTTGCAGCAAAATTTACAAATATTTCTCCTGACATTATTTCTCAAAATAAAAAAATAGATACTAAACTACAAGAAATACCCGTTCCAATTACTGAAACAAAAACTGTAACTGAAAAAACATTGATAACAGATTCAGAATCTGATTCTTCTTTTAGTATTGGTATTGCCATTGGAGTAATCATTGGAGTTGCGATCGGCCTAGTTTCTGTATTCATCATTAGACAAAAACCTGACAAATAATTGAACAAGGTTTATAAGCAATTTGGCGAGTACGTGAGCTTGAATGTCAGAGCTGGGGACAAAAAAGTCTGGTGGGTTATCCAGAAGAGACTTTCTAAAATTAATGGGCGCAGCAGGGACAGGATTAGCATTTGCTCCTTTTGTACCGTTTGGTAATTTCATGCCAAACCCAAGACAGGCATCTCTTGAGAAGGTTCCAGTAATTTTACCTGATGGTACTCAGGCAAATATCAACACTTACCCAGTAAATCATGGCGAAGTAATTACATATCCTGCTACAGGTGATCCTGCACTTGATTCTGAAGGATTTCGTAAATGGCAGTTTATCAGATTGCCTGAAGAATTAGGTGGCGCAAAAAAAGATACATCTGCAATCAGAGCATATAGTATGATTTGTCTTCACCTTTGGTGTTTGTGGAAATATTGGCCAGATGAAGGAAGAAAGAGAGGCGAATGTCCTTGTCATGGAAGTATGTACAATCCAGTTACTGGAACCGCCTTTAAAGGTCCTGCATCAGTACAGGCTCCTCCATCAAACACATTGGCTCAATTACTTTTTGAGATTGATTCAGATGGTTTTGTATTTATCTTGCCCCCAAAATTTGATGCACATGCAAACGGAGTAATTGGATATGGCCGCTTCGCTTGAAAGAAGAACTGGAGCAGTTGGCTTCTTTTACTGGCTTTGGGATGGAATAGACAGAACAATCTTTACTGGAATCAAGTTTTCATTTCCTGCTAGATTTGTTAGTCCGTTTGGATTCTTGGGGATGCTTACTTTTGTTGTATTTATTATTCTTGGAATTTCAGGAGCTTTGCTCATGTTTTACTATCAACCAATTTTAGATAGGGCGTGGGATAGTGTTCAATTCATCAATGATGAGGTGCCATTTGGTTTTCATATTAGAAACATTCACTATCACGGTTCTAATGCAATGGTGCTCTTGGCTGTTCTCCACATGTATTACCAATACTTTAGTGGTAGATACAAAATTAGAAATGAAGTTTTGTGGATGACTGGTGTCATTCTTGGTGTCGTTACAATTCTTGAAGCATTTACAGGATATGATGTTATCTTTAGTGAAAGAGCAGAACTTGCAATTAGTATTGCAGCATCTCTGACTACATCAATTCCTGTAGTTGGACCAACTATTCGTGATGCTGCGTTGGGTAGCGGATTCTCAGACTTTGTATTAAGATTCTATGCACAACATGTATTCTTGTTGCCAATAGTTATGCTTGGATTAATGGCGGTTCATTTCCCAAGATTCTTGGTATTTGATGTACCAATGGTTATGGCTATTTCTGGTGCTATTCTAATTACTGGTGGTGTCTTTCCAATTGATTTGGGATTCAAGTTTGAACCGACAGTACCGCCTGGCATAACGGTTCCTGAATGGTATCTTACAGGAATTTATGCATTCATGAGGACGCAGTATGACAAGTTTGTTACGGGACTTTTGTGGCCTTTGATATTCCTTATCTCGTTTGTATTGGTTCCTTTTATTGACAGATACAAAAAATTCTCATGGAGAGAAAGACCAATAATGACAGCATTTGGGATAACTAGCCTTGCTCAAATTATGTTTACTACATATGTAGGATTCTATATTTCACCTGATATTTCAAAACCATTAGTAGAGCGATTGGTAGTTGATCCCGTGTTCTTCTACTCTACAATGATACTGTTAGTTCCACTAGGATTTGGATTTACATACATGATGATTAAACTTGCAAATGAAGCCGAAAGAAAATCAAAACTTGCAAAAGATACTGGTCCAAAAAAGGTAGCAACCATCAACCTTTCTGAAAAATGGATTAACTGGCTACTAGTTGCTCTATTGGCATTTCAAGTATTTCTAAACATTGCAGCATATAATGCAGCTTTGACAGGTATGAAGAATCTGTCATTATTCTTTGTTGGAATAATCTTGTTAGTGTTTGCAGCATTCTTCCATATTTACAGATATGGTATGAGTGAACAAAAGAACGCTCCACCACCTCCACCAGTTCCAATTCAAGAAGAAAAACCAAAATTGGTAGAACCAGAAGTCTCTCCTGAACCAAGTAAACTTCCAGAAGACACTAAACCAGAAGAAAAACCAAAAGAACTAGCTCCAGAAGTTCCATCCCCAAAGACACAATCTGATTTAGGAGTTGATGCAAGTACTAATCTAAATATTGATGATGATAAATTTGAGGAGATGAAAAAATGAGTTTACCTACATCAAGTCATGCATATGGCATAGGATTAATTGCATTAATTGTTGGCATGTCTGCCTCTATAGTATTTTACACATCCTTTTATCTTCCTGAATCTTTAGCAAAACCATCTGTATCTGAGGAAATCTTAAATCCTGAAAAAGTATTTTCAATTTCAATTGTTCCAGGTGCTGTTGTTGAAGGAAATGAAAACTTTGTTCCTAACAAATCAACTATTGAATTAGGGTTTGATAATCAAGTTATTTGGGAAAATAACGATGATACTGCCCATACAGTAACTCCTGATGTTCCCTATTCTGATAGTTATAGTGGTGAGTTTGGATCTCCTGGTGTCTTAAAACCTGGTGATACCTATGAATTCTTGTTTACTGAACCACAAGAAATTCCTTACCACTGTCAACCACATCCATGGATGACTGGAAAGATTACTGTAGAGATTAGTAGATTCTAGACAGAGTATTTTGCAAAAATTATCTGGCTTTCAATTTCTTTGTGTTGTTCAATAATTGATGCTCTAAATTTTATCTCATGTTCTTGTTTTGGTTCAAATTTAATTAATGCAGTAAACTCTGCTTTGTTATCTGGCATAACGTCTTTGTTAATAAACAGTCTTGAAACATTTTGTGAAATATTTTTTCCATTATATGACTTGTAAACTATGTGTTCATTTGAATCTAAAATCTGAGTATTTATCACAACTCCATCATACCTTCCTGGATATGAAACAGAAATTGTGCCCTTGATTTCAGAATTTGGATGAATCTCTATTGAGTTTAGTTTGAATTTAATGTCTTTCATGAAATCAACATCATACGTCAGAATAAATTTGTTAAGCGGGCCCAAAGGGCTTCGATCCCTTGACCATTGGATTAGAAGTCCAACACTCTATCCATGCTGAGCTATGGGCCCAAAAACCTAGCAATTAATTACCATTTTAAGGGTTTACAGCCACTTCTTTTGGTTATTCTCTCTTTCCATTTTGAAGAGAAATTGTTGTACATATCCTGCATATGGACCAAAATATTTCACAATCTTTTCATGAAGCATATCATATTGTTTTTCTGTAATTGTTTTTGTTTCAAGTTGAAATTCATTGTCATAATATTTTTCTAAAATTCTAATCATCCATCTATCTAGTGGGAATGCTTCTAATTTGTTCAACGAAAAAAGCATTATACAATCTGCAACTTTGTTTCCAACTCCTGGGATGGAACAAATACGTTCTTTTGTTTCAAAATAATTAGATTTTTTCAAACTTTCAAAGTCTATCTCTTTTGAAAAAACCATTTTTGCTGCATCTTTTATGAATTTTGACCTATAACCTACTCCACATTTTAGAATATCTTTTATTGAAGCACTTGCAAGCATTTCAGGCTTTGGAAATAAAAAGAACTCTTGCCCATCAAACACAACTTTTTTTCCAAATTTTCTAGATAGATTTTCTAGGCATATTTTGATTTTTTGTATGTTCGAATTTGAAGATACAATAAAAGAAATCAAACACTGAAATGGATCTTGTTCAAACAATCTTAATCCAAGAAATTGTTTTACGGCCTTTCTAGTTGTATTGTCTTTTGAAATTGATTTTATTATTTGCTCCATATTGTCTTTTTTTCTAAAAAAATCTGTTTTGAGGTTTTGAAATGATTTGATATTTCCAGAATTATTGGTTCTTAGAACGTCTTGACCATTAATACCGTACCAATATTTTCCTATTTTTTTCCATAGAAACACTTGACCACTATTTATCGAATTTTCTATGTCTATAATGTTATAATTTTGCATTTTAGACAGTTATTGTTTCATTAACTGCTGGAGCATATGCTTCAAATCCAAATTTCTCATGAATTTCTTGAGCAAATATGTCGCAAGATTCTGAATCTCCATGAACTGTAAGAACTTTGGGGTTTCCTTTGATTTTGCCTATCATTTCAAATAATTCATTTCTATCAGCATGACCTGAAAATTCAAACTGTTTTACTTCTGCAGTAACTGTGATGTCTTTACCTCTCGATGATACTTTTCCCGTTTCAAGTAATTTCCTTCCTGGTGTACCTTCTCCTTGATATGACACTAAGGCAATTCCATTTTTATCATCAAACGACAAGTGTTGTAAATAAAATACAGCATTGCCACCAACTAACATTCCTGCAGGTGATATTACTACACAAGGTTCTTCCATTGCACGTTTTCTTTCATTATGTTCTCTTATTGCAACTGCATTATTAATTGCATCAGCAAAAATTTTTGGATCTCGTAAATATTCTGGATGTCTAAACATTATTTCATTTACTTTAAGTGCCATCCCATCCATGATAATTTTGTGTTTGAAATTTGCATTCTTTAATATACATGCAATTTCTTGAGAGCGTTCAACTGAAAAGGATGGAATAAACAATATTCCTTTTCTATCCATTACTTCATTTGCAAATTCAATTAATTCTCTTTCTGATTCTATTCTGGGTTTTTGTTCTGTTTGTGAATACGTACTCTCAGTAATTAGAAGATCAATTTCACCCACATCAAGGTCTGCTTCACGAAGCATTCTAGAGCCATTTGTCTTAATGTCTCCTGTATAGAAGAGACGTTTTTTTTCTGATTCTACTAAAACAGTGCTTCCACCAATTACATGCCCTGACTCTCTAAGCTCAAAAGTTGCATTTCCCTTTGTAACTTTTTGTTTGAATCCAATTTCTTTAGCATTTCTCATCATGTTGTTTAGTTCAGGCAGATCAAATGGATGTGCATTTTTTTCAATTTTCAGCATATCTTCAATCAGTAATTTTGACAGATCAAAGGTTGGTGGTGTTGCATAAACATCAGTATTTCCACTCACAAAAAGAGATGGAACATTTCCTGAATGATCAAGATGTGCATGAGTGATTATGATTGCTTCAACATCCTTAGGTTTTACATGCAGAGGATATCCTGGAGGTGTTCCTCTTCTCCCAAACAATACTCCATAATCAAGCAAAAGGTTTGTTCCATTACAATTTACTAAAAAGCCCGATCTACCAACTTCGTTGGCAGCTCCTAAAACTTTAACATCCAAGAATTAAGATGGATTTTCATCTACGTTAAAACCTTCTTAGCGTAGATCGATTCATTATGCATATCAAGGAATCTTCAAAAGCTTTAATTAGTGCAAGCTAAGATCCGATCCTCATGGGAAGAAGCTTCCAAGAATGGTTAGGACAACAAGATCAAGCCGTCGTCGCTAAAACACGTGCTGGTGACGAAGCAAACAAACCACTCCTAAACCAAATTAACTGGATTTGGGTTAACAATCTGATGAATCAGAAAGCAGATCTAAATCCTTCTTCTGCAGAATTACTTGACTGGGTTACTTCTGGTCAAATAGACGCAATGAGAAAATAAACGTGTAAACCACGTTATCTTTTTGTTTTTTAAAATTTCAATTTACTTTTTGCGCATAAACTTTGAACCGATCAACTTCATAACTCTGTTATGAATTTCAATCATGGTTTAAATAGTAACCAAGCAACTTTAATTTTGTAATGCCAATAGCAATACTTCCAGACATTGACGAACAAAGATGTATCGGATGTGCACTATGTGTAGAAATCTGTACTTCTCTTGGTCCAGATGTCCTTAGAGTAAAACCAGTTGAAGGCTGGAAGAGAGGTAAAGCATTTGTATTTTATCCAGAAAGATGTATTTCTGATGGTGCATGCATCGGTGTATGCCCAACAAAATCAATCTTTTGGATGAGACCAATGAATTACACTGCTGGACAACCAGTTCCTCTTCACAAAAACGGTGTCTTCATCAAAGGTTGGGCAGAAGACGCAGCATTATAAGCTGAATCTTTTAGCACATTCTTTTTTCTTATTTTTAATTTACAAAAGATTTTTTCTTAATTTCTTTTGGAAGAGTCTTTACAAAATGTTTTAAGAATTCATCATTTTTGTTGTAATGAATTTCTGAAAATTTGTTGTTGTTAAAGAAATCTTCCCATGTCTTTTCAAATGTAGGGAAATCGCTTGGTTCAAAATCAATTCTGGAAGTCTCATGATGCGCAGCTGGAAAGATATCTGAAATCTCAATTGGAATAATTCCTAATTGCGGATTATATTGACAGAATTGAAATAAATCAAAATCCTTGATCTTTTTTCCTAGTCCCATATATTGATGAGATAAGTATCCTGGTTTGGTGTTGGATTCTCTTGTAATGATAATCTTCTTTTTCTTTGATTTGAATTTTCTAACTATTTTATGATATGATTGAACCTCTGGACGAAATTGATCTTCTTTTCCGTATAGAAAGATGGCTTTTTCTTTAAATTTTGGCGTACCAACATCAAGAAATTCATAATTTTTTGTCATCACATCAATCATTTCAAATAGTTTGGGATGAGCTCTTGCTTTTTTCATTACATATTCCCATAGTCTACCTTCATAGATTGCCTGTTTTACCTTATCAACTTCGAGTTTTATTGCATACAGATTATGAATTGCCAATTGATTGATTTTTTCAGTTGATTCAAGTTGGCATAATTCAGCAGGAGTATATCTTGAACACACCTCACAATTACATGGAAATACCGTAATATCTGCTAAATATCGCGTTCCGTCATCTGTTATGTATCTGTGTTGCTTGGCATAAAGCATGTATGAGGCCGAATCAAATGTATCACAGCCTAAAGCCACAGCAAATGGGATTGTTAGAGGATGCCCTGCTCCAAAGAGGTGTAGGGGAATAGAGTGTGGCATTTGTTTTTTTGCAGCTACTATCATTTGTGCTAACAGCCTATACTCATAAGACTCCATAAATTCAACGGGACTTCCTAAAGCCAACATCTGAAAATTCATATCAACTAAACTCTTTGTTGATTTTGCAACAAGATCAAAATGCTCTCCTCCTTGAATTGGGCCAATCCAAATCTGACCGTTATCTTTACTGCTCTCAAGTGTTTGTTTTGAAACTTTGAGAGTATGTTTTACGTACGTTTCTGCTTTTTTTAATGGTAATCCAAATCCTGTTGGTTTGTCTAGGGGAATTGCAAAATCTGTCAAGATCTCTTTTTCAAAATTTGCCATCTCAGATGGCAGCACTTTAACGTCCCCGTATTCCAAAACCTGATACCCACCTGAATCTGTCATGATTGCACCATCAAAATCCACAATACTATGAATTCCTTTTTTTACGGCTTCGTTTCCGTAATTGTTTTTGGTAATGTATGCATTAGTAATAATTAAATCAAAACCAATCTCTCGAATTTTTTTTGACGGGATTGTTTGCTTTACAGGATGAATCACAGGAACATACGCTGGTGTCTCAATCTTTCCATGATTTGTATGAATAGTCCCTATCCTTCCTGCTAGATCCGTTTTAGAAATTTCAAACAAGTAACTACACAACCTTAAAGGTATTATTTAATCAATCAACAAAAAATTTTTTCAAATCATTATTTTTTGTTACTAAATCAAGCCAATCAACTTCTTCATTACCTTCATTATTGGAAATTACAGTCATCACCTTTTCGACTACTTCTTGAATGGTTTTTCCACTAGTGTTAATTTGAAATGTCTTTTCTTGAAATTTATTTTTTGCATCATATGCAATTATTCCTAATATTTCACTACCAACATTCTCTTTGATTTTATCGTCTGTGTATTTCCTTTCTTTATACACTGAGATCAAATCATATGGATTCCTTCGTAGTACAATCACTGAACTTACTTGAGTTTTATCTAAAACATAAGGTGCTAAATGACCTACAAGCACATTTTTGCCTGAAATTTTTTGCCCAAGTATTTTTTCTAGTTTAAGAGTGTCTACATCATTTATATCTTCATTTTTTTCAAGCAGTCCTGCATCTCTTACTACAGTATTGATATCTATTGTTGGAAGTCTAAGCTTTTCAGCAATTTTTTGTGAAACAGTATGCTTTCCAACACCTGGATTCCCAGTAATCACTACTGACATAATGTGTAATCATGAGAAACTCCATTAAACGATTTCTGCAATACTAATAAGTAGAATTAGATTCTTGACAATATTGCAAATTGGTTTACTAGGTAAGGCAAATGTTGGAAAATCAACATTTTTCTCCGCAGCAACTGAAACTCCTGTAGCATCAGGAAATTTTCCTTTTACAACAATTGAACCAAATGTAGGAGTAGCTTTTGTAAAAGCTGATTGTG
>JBHHZR010000034.1:0-13651 GCA_046758125.1 Candidatus Nitrosopumilus sp.
GGTGTTGGTTCTGGTGTTGGTTCTGGTGTTGGTTCTGGTGTTGGTTCTGGTGTTGATGCAGATTTTTCTACTTCCTTTATCTCGACATCATCTAAAGAACCAAAAACTGTTTTCAGAAAAGTTTCCTTATCAAACGGTTTTAGATCAGGATACTCTTGTCCAACTCCAACATAAAGAACTGGAGTAGATGTGACTTTAACAATAGATAATGCAGCACCTCCTCGTGCATCTGCGTCACTCTTAGTCAAAATAGAGCCATCAAATTTTACATGTTCAAAGAACTCACGTGCTTGATTAACAGTATCATTTCCAGCTAAAGAGTCACCTACAAAAATTTTCATATCAGGATTAACAACTTTGGTGATTTTTGCAATTTGTTCCATCAAGTTTGCGCTTGTTTGCATTCTTCCTGCAGTATCAATTAACACACAATCTGTTTTGTGAGATTTTGCATACAGAACAGCATCCCTAGCTACAGCAGCAGGATCTGAATTGTAATTTTGTGCAACAAGTTTTAGATTAAGACGATTAGTATGTTCGCGTAATTGTTCAATTGCACCAGCCCGAAAAGTATCTGCAGCTGCAACTACAACAGAATATTTTGCCTGTTGCAATAAATATGCAATTTTTGCTAAGGAGGTAGTTTTTCCAGTACCATTAATGCCAACAAATAAGATCAAAAATGGTTGTTGCTGTTTCTTTTTTTCATCAATTTTTTCAAATAGATCAATTTGTCCTACATTGTCAAATAATGTAGAAATGCTTGAAATTAGACTATCTTTAACGAATTTTTCAATTTCTTTCTTGTCAACTTTTGAACCAATTAGTTTTTCTTTGAGGTCAGCCTTTATAGCATAAATTACTTCACTAGCAACATCAGACTCTAAAAGAGAAATTTCTAATTCAAAAAGAATATCTTCAATATCTTTTTCATGGAGTTCTTTTTCACCAAAACTTTTTGCTGCATTAGAAAATGCATTACGAAGACTATCAAACATACTTATCCCGATTTTGGTTGTGATTCAGATTGCATTAATTGATTAATTTGTCCTTTTCCTTGCTCTAATCGTGCTGCTGCTTCTTGTTTTTTTGCAGCTGTGTCTTGCAAAGCAATTTCTATTTCTTTAATTCGTGCTTCAAGATAATTTATTGCTGAAGGAAAATCTTTTTCTACAGCAACACCTGCACCAATATTCAAAATAATTTTGTTATTTGATGAAATTTTTGTTGGGACATAAGTTCCCATTCCAATCGGAACAAGAGTGTCTGAATCAGATTTCTCACTTAGAGACTTGATTGATTCAATTGCAGCGGTTGCTTCTCGTAAAACGTTGAGAAATGTTCCTTCTCTTTGAGATAGGTCAGAAAAGTATGTTTCTAGCATTTGCATTTGCTGCATTAATTGCTGTGCCTGCTCTTCACTCATTTACAACAGACATTTCTTGGATGGTTATAAATTCATTCAAGTAACATGAATTATAGAAAAATGAAGAAAAAATAAAGATTGAACTTTATTTTGCTTTTGAGAATCTATCTTCTACTTCGTCCCAATTTACTACATTCCACCATGCAGAAATATAGTCTGGTCTTCTATTTTGATAGTTGAGATAGTATGCGTGTTCCCAAACATCACAACCCAATAATGGCACTAATCCTTCAGTTCTAGGACTAGTTTGGTTTGGCATTGATTTGTATTCAACCTTACTTGAAGAAGGATTGTATACTAACCATCCCCAACCACTACCTTGAATTACAGCAGTAGTGGATGAAAATTTCTCTTTAAAGTCAGCGAAGTTTCCAAATGAATCGTTAATTGCATCAGCAATTGATCCTCCTGGTTCTCCACCACCATTTGCTTTCATGTTGTTCCAAAATAACCTGTGGTTATCATAACCACCACCGTTGAAATTAATTGCACCCCTTTTGTCTTCTGGAACAGAATTGATATCAGACAGGATGTCAACGATATCTTTTTCTTGAATCTCAGATGGACACGTTTCAAGAGCTGCATTTAGTTTGTCAGTGTATGTTTGATGATGTTTTGTATGATGAATCTCCATTGTTCTTGCGTCAATGTGAGGTTCTAATGCATCATAAGCATATGGCATTTCAGGAAGTGTGTATTTTCCCATGAATGAATTAAAAATTTATTCAATTTATTGCTTTAGTAAGCAATTCATTTTTACTTGTTAAAATAGTTAGAAAATTTGTGAAATTATTAGTTTTTTCTTTGATGGTTGTATTTTTGATGGGTTTTATTTTATCTCAATCTCTACAATTTGAAAATGAAATTCAGACATATTTGGATAGAAGTGTCCCATACATTGGAACAGAAATTCCAAGAATGGATGGAATTGATGGGACTGGAATTAAGATAGCAGTTATTGATACTGGGGTAGATTTCAATCATCCAGATCTTTTTGGTTGGGGACCAGATGGAAAAGTGATTGGAGGGTATAATTTCATTCAAGAAGATCAGCCACCAATGGATACAAATGGTCATGGAACACAAGTTGCAGGAGTAATTGCAGCTGACGGACAAGCAAAAGGAGTTGCACCGAAAGCAAAGATTCTTGCCTACAAAGTTTCAGAAGATGGTGAAGGGGTATCATCAGATTTAATCATAAAAGCTATTGAGAAAGCAATCGAAGCAAAAGCAGATATTATTAACATCAGTCTAGGAGTAAACAAAACAAATGCAAAGATTGACCGTGCAGTTAACAATGCATTAGAAAAAGAAATTTTTGTAGTAACAGCTGCTGGAAACGATGGTCCAGAATTAAAGACAATTGGCAGCCCAGGTAGAAATGCTGGTTCTGTTACAGTAGGTGCAACATACAATAATCTAACATCAAGTTTAGTTGCAACACTAGAAGTAGATAAAAAACCATACACAGTAATTCCAATGGTTGGATCTTCAAAACTTGATGAACCAATCACAGGAAAAATAATTTTTGGGGGTTATGGAAAAATTGATGATTTAAAAGAAATTGATGCTAAAGATGCAATTTTAATCGTTGAAAGAGGAAGTGATGTCGAAGGAGAATTACTATACTTTTCAATCAAAGAAAAAAATGCTGCAAATGCAGGAGCAAAAGCTTTGATTGTTTACAACAACAAACCAGGAATTTTTTTGGGGGAATTAATTCATGAGTTTATGGAACCAGGTTATACTCCACAAATTCCAGTTGTATCCATTGATAGAGAAGACGGATTAGAAATCAAAGAATCAATCAAAAACGGAAATAAAGCAACTATGCATTTATTTTATAATCCAGACTTTGTTGCACATTTTAGTTCCAGAGGACCGGTTTCACCATTTTACATAAAGCCAGACATTGTAGCTCCCGGTGCATATATCAATACCACACAAAATAATGCAGGATACAATTTTACCAGTGGAACAAGCTACGCAGCACCACATGTAAGTGGAGCAGCTGCATTATTACTTCAAAAAAATCCACAACTTCATCATCATGAAATAAAATCACTATTGCTAACTACAGCTGAACCTGTTTCGGATGCTTATGGAGAAGAATTTTCAATCTTTGAAGCAGGTTCTGGAAGACTAGACATTGGAAATGCGTTTAATGCAAAATTAATCATCACGCCACCAAATTTTGTAGTAGATGTGTCATCAGACAACTTGATTACAGAAAAACAATTTCAATTAAAATTGCTTGACGACACATTGGATAATCTTGATGTCAAATTTGAAGGACCAGAATTCATAAAATTTGCATATATTCTAGAAGGCAATACTTTGAAAATTAAATTAAACATGACTGGAGAAAATTTTGGAGATCATGAGGGAAAAATTATTATCAATCATGACAATACTAGATATGTAGTTCCATTTTTGTTGCATTACACTGAAGGTTCAGTTTCTGTAAATCAACAAGACCAGAAACTATTCTTTGATATCTATCATCCAAAAGAATGGAGTTTTGCAAAAATTTCAGTTACAAATAGTAAAGATGGAAAGACTGACACCATAACTACAACACCTGCCAAAAAAGCATCATTAAAAATCTATGAAAATGGAGAATATTGGATTGATGCAAAAATTCGAGTTAATGGAAACACATCAAATGCGTTTAATACAATAGAAATTAATTCACTTCCAGAAAATTCCAACAGATTAGACTTGATAGATATTCCAGAAAGACAGATTGCAATTATTTCAGGAATTGCAATAATTATAGGAATTATCGGATTAATTACAAAAAGATAATTTATTGAGAAATTTGTGGACCAGCATTAATTATCTCAGGTGAAACATTTTCAAATTTCTTAAAGTTTTCAACAAACATATGAGCCAAGTTTTTTGCAGAATCATCATAGGAATTTTTGTCAACCCAAGTATTTTTTGGGTCTAAGATTTCAGGTGGAACTTCATCTACTTCTGTAGGAATATCTAGATTGAATAAATCATTATGAGTGTACTTTACAGAATCAAGTTTGCCTGAAAGCGCAGCAGTAACCATAGCACGACTATATTTGATCTTGATTCTTTTTCCAATTCCGTAAGGGCCTCCAGACCATCCAGTATTTACAAGATAAACTACTGTGTTATGTTGGGAAATTTTTTCCCCTAAGAGTTTTGCATAAACTGACGCGGGTCTAGACATGAATGGCGCACCAAAGCATTCGGAGAATACAGATTTTGGCTCTTTGATTCCTCTTTCAGTTCCTGCCAATTTGCTTGTATAACCTGACATGAAATGATACATTGCTCCTTCTTTTGTAAGTCTAGAAACAGGAGGTAACACCCCTAATGCATCAGCAGTTAAAAATACAATTACTTTGGGATGACCACCGATGCTAGGAATTACTGCATCTGGAATGTAATCTAGTGGATATCCAACACGTGTGTTTTCAGTAAGAGCATTATCATCATAATCTGGAATATTTTCTTTTAGTACCACATTTTCTAAAAGTGCACCAGGTTTGATGGCATTCCATATTTCGGGTTCTGCTTCTTGACTAAGATTGATACATTTTGCATAACATCCACCTTCAAAGTTAAAGGTCCCATTATCAGACCAACCATGTTCATCATCACCAATTAAATTTCTATTAGGATCAGCAGAAAGAGTAGTCTTTCCAGTACCAGACAATCCAAAGAATAATGCAGTATCACCTTTTTCTCCAATGTTTGAAGAGCAATGCATTGGAAAAATTCCACGCTCAGGAAGAAGATAGTTCATGACACTAAACATTGATTTTTTTATTTCTCCTGCATATTCAGTACCTGCAATCAAAACAATTTTTCTTGTTAAATCAATTAGAATAAAGATATCAGTTCTTGTCCCATCAATCTCTGGAACTGCTTTAAAATCATTAATACATAAAACAGTAAATTCTGGTTCATGATTTTCTAATTCTTTAGCTGTTGGGTGAATGAATAAATTCCTTGAAAACATGCTTTGCCAAACATGATCATTGATAACTCTTATTGGTAAACGATTTTCTGGATCAGCTCCTACAAATCCATCAAAAATGAAAACTTCTTTATTTTCAACAAAGTTTTTCATTTTTTCTAATAGTTTTTCAAATTTGTCACTTGGGAATTGATGATTAATTTTTCCCCAATCAACAGTGTCACGAGTTTTTTCATCAAATACAATAAATCTGTCATCAGGAGAACGGCCGGTATATTTTCCCGTATTTACAGAAAGGGAACCTGTTGAATTTACAACACCTTCGCCTTTTTCAACTGCCAAATGCACCATTTCATCCACACTAAGATTTCTGTGAACTTTGGAAGGATTGATTCCAAATTCTTTTAATTGTGAGGAGAATTTGTCAGTTACAGCAGTACCTACCACTTGTGTCAGAGCATTACGCCTCCAAAAATAATTTTAACAATCCCAGGCTTGGTCATGAGATATTTCGATCCGCCTTGAATTTCCTTATTATCTCTTTCTCATCTGAAATTTTGTATTGTCTAGGAACGTATTTATTTCAAAATTCAAGAGTCAATCTGATGCCGATCAATAAAGACAAGCTTGAAAAAAGACAAGAAGTAAAAGAACATAATCCTGAGTTTGTTAGACCAGAAAGCTGGCGTTATGTTAGACTTCAAACAAATTGGAGAAAACCAAAAGGTATTGATCATCATCAAAGAAAGCAAAAAAGTAGAGGTCGTCCAGGTCTTGTAAAAGTTGGGTATGGTGGACCTAAAGAAGCAAGAGGGTTACATCCTTCAGGATTCACAGATAATTTAGTTTACAATTTAAGTGATTTAGAAAAATTAGATCCTAAAAAAGATGGTATTAGATTTGGGCATAGTGTTGGAACTAAAAAGAGAAAAGAGATTGTTGTAAAAGCAGTTGAAGGAAAATTCAAGATATTTAATGCAAGAGTGAGTGCAAGTGGTAGTAAATCTTAAAGCTAAGAAAAGACTAGCATCTAGAGTTACAGGTGTTGGAGTTCACAGAATAAAATTTGATTCTGACCATCTAGATGATGTTGCAGATGCAATTACAAGAGAAAATATTCGAAGTCTAATTACAGCAAATACAATTAAAATAAATTCATTTACAGGTACATCACGAGGAAGAGCACAAACTAAAAAAGCCCAGAAAAACAAAAGAGGTACAACTCAAGGCTCAAAACAAGGAAGAAAAGGAGCAAGAGTGGGTAAGAAAGAAGTGTACGTTGCCAAAGTTCGTTCATTGAGACGTTTGCTAAAGATTGCAAAAGACAGAAAAGATTTGACTAATCCAGAATTCTGGTCACTTTACAAAAAAGTTGGTGGAAATACTGTTAGAAATAAAGCACACCTTAGAACTTTAATGGAAGAGATCAAAGAAAAAAGAAAGAATTAGAATCGATGGATTTTATTTTTCCAATTCATAATCTTACCATTTTGAATTTCAATTCCTTCATCACTTAGCATTTTTGTTTTGATTTTTTCTCCATATGCATAACCGCCAATTTTTCCATTAGACATTACAACTCTATGACAAGGAATAATCACAGGATAAGGATTTTTATTCATAATTTTTCCAACAGCTCTTTGTCCGTTTTTTAATCCAACAGCTTTTGATAATTCACCATAAGTTGTGATTTGGCCTTTTGGTACTTCAAGTAATTTTTTGTAAATTTTTTGTTCAAGATTCAAAGTTTGACTACCTCAAGTTTTGTTGATTCAAGTAAATCAAGTATTTTTTGTTTATTAGGACCTAATCCACCCCAATCTAATAGAGCAGTTTTTGCCATACTGTTTTGTTTGATAATATGAGAGAATAATGTTTCATCAAGATCATCTAATGCATGTTTTGGGATTACTGTTCCAAGTGCATATTTTCCTTCTAGTAATTCATTTGTGAATTTTGAAGGATAATGAGTTCCACCAAAACAAATTGCAACAGGATTTTCTTTAACCGGTTGTACCATTACTTGATGAACCAAAACAGCAATTGAATTACATAGAGACACATCATTCCATTGCTTTTCAGTTGTGCCTATCTCAATAAAGATTGAAGGTTTTGTCAATGCAGTAGGTCCATGATGTGTTGCTTCAATAGTTATTTGGAATTCAGAAAATTGAGATTGATTTTTCTTCAAAGTTTGAAGATATGCTTTCTGAAGATGAGGGTGAGGAATTGCAATTTGCCTTTCATTACCTCCAAATTTTGCTTCAGAAAAATTTCCTGTACTATGGCAAGTCAGAGCCAATACTCCAGATTCAGCAGCATGTTTTGAGAGAAAGATAAAACCATCATAATCATATTTTTCTTCTAACCAATCTGCAGAGATTGCAGGAGTTAGAATTATTGTCAAATCATAATATTTTCCACGGAAAAGATCACCTTCTTGAGTCATTTGTTTTGAAAGAAATTTTGCCATATTGCTACCTGCAGGATCATCTTGATACGCAACTAGTAGTTCCATGAGATAAGAGATATAAGGACACCTTATTAATTTCCAGCAATGAATCCAAGACAGACTTTGAAAAATATGGTCAATACTATGAAAATGGCCAAAAAACCAGACAAAGATGAGTATCAGCAACATCTAAGATTGGTATTATTGGGAATTGCCGGAGTGGGCACTATTGGATTTATTATACAGTTTGTCTTTTCAGTAATTACATTTGGTAGGTAGAATTGTCAGAAGAAGTAAAATCACATTTGTTTGCAATTAGGACTACTGGTGGACAAGAAAAAGTAGTAATGAGACTGTTAGAAGCTAAAGCAAATGCAAATCAGATTAACATTCAATCAGTGTTGCTAGTAGATAATCTAAAAGGCTATGTTGTAATTGAAGCAATCAATCCAAGTGACGCTTACATGGCAGTTGAAGGTGTAAGACATATTCGCGGCCAATTAAGAGGAGAGCTGGAATTCAAAGATATTGAAGGATATCTTGTCAAAAAATCAACAGTTTCACAGTTAGCAGTAGATAATGTTGTAGAAATAACAGGAGGCCCATTCAAAGGAATGAAGGCAACAATCACTAGAATAGATGCTGAAAAAGAAGAGGCAACAGTAGTATTGTTAGATGCATCATACCAATTACCAGTAACAGTAGATGCAAACTATCTGAAATTATCAAGTGAGGCTTAGGAAGGATTAAATTTTTCATATTGAGGTAAATATTATGGGAGAACAAAAAATTTCATCACTTGTTACTGGAGGAGGAGCATCTGCTGGTCCACCATTAGGTCCAGCATTAGGTCCTTTGGGCGTTAACATTATGGAAGTAATCAATGCAATTAATGATAAAACGAAAGATTTTGAGGGAATGAAGGTTCCAGTTACTGTTATTGTTGACAGTGACACAAAAAAGTATGAAATTGAAATTGGCATTCCATCTGCTGCAGCTCTAATTATGAAAGAAGCTGGAATTCAAAAAGGTTCAGGAGCATCAGGAACAGAATGGGCGGGGGATGTTACGATGGATTCAATTGTTAAAGTTGCAAATACAAAATTAGAGAAATCTTATGCTTCGTCATTAAAATCAGTTGCAAAAACCATCATTGGTACATGTGTAGCATTAGGAGTAAAAGTAGAAGGAAAAACTCCAAAAGAAATCACTGCTGAAATTAATGATGGTAAATGGGATGAAAAATTCCAATAATTATTGAATTAGATAGACTGGATCTTTATTGGTTTTTTGTAATTCGACAAAAGTTTCAGTATTTTGAATACCCTCAATTTTTCCAATTTTTTCAATCACAACAGAGTGTAGTGCTTCTAGATTCTTGGCAAAAACTTCAATCATAATATCAAATCTACCAGTAACTTCAGAGATTGAGACGACTTCTGGAGTTTCCATAAATTTTTTATGAATTGCATCCTTGAATTTTGGATCACGATTGATTCCAACTGAGGCTTTCACACCTATACCTAAGAGTGAATCATCTATCTCAACTGTAAATTTTTTGATGAGTTTTTTCTTCATCAATCGTTTAATTCGACTATACAGAACAGATGCATTAATTCCAAGTTTTTTTGATAAAGCAGGGACAGATATGGAACCATCTTTGGTTAATTCATAGAGTAATTTCATATCAAGTTCATCAAATCTGTGCATGTGTTAGGAAATTGTGAATCTGATTTAATATATGTAGGTTTTGAGAAAAATTTGCTTCGGAATTACAACTATTTTGCTGAAAAAGTGTAATTTTTCAAAATAAATTGTAATTAGAATTCTCATTCACTAAACGATTTTAAGTAGGCTTTCTCGAAAATGTTCGTAATGATTACAGAGGTTGAACTTGCAGAAATGATCGAAAAAGCCAAAGCTGCAACAAAACAGAGGAAATTCAAACAATCTTTAGAGTTAATTATAAACTTCAAAGATATCGATGTCAAAAAAGGATTTGCTCTAAATGAAGTAGTTCAACTTCCAAAGACAAGTTCTCCAGCCACTGTTTGTGTTATGGCTACAGGAGATATGGGTCAAAAAGCAAAACAGGCAAATGCAGATGCCGTTGTTGGAACACAGGAATTAGATAAATTTGCAGCTAACAAAAGAGAATCTAGAAAATTCATTAACAAATATGATTTCTTTTTGGCTGACACTCAAGTCATGCCAATTGTCGGAAAAACTTTGGGTCAGCTTTTAGGCCCTAGAGGAAAAATGCCAACACCAGTTCCATTTAATGCACCTATTGATTCATTTTTACAAAGATTTAGATCATCAATTAAAGTTAGAACAAGAGCATCATTATCACTATCATGTAAAATTGGAGATGAATCCATGGAAGATGCAGACTTGGTAGTAAATGCACATGCAATTCTTAGTGCAGTTGAAAAGAAATTACCAAATGGAGAGAAAAACATCAAAAGAGTAATAATAAAAACCACAATGGGAAAACCAGTAAAACAAGTACAAGAGGTTAAGAAGAAATTTGCATGAAAATAGAACATCTTATCCTAAAAGAAAAGTCCAAATGTATCAACAGTTACAAGAACTACCAAAAAAATACAAAGTTCTAGCAATAATCAAAACAAACAAGGTACGTTCTACACAGATTCTACCTTTAAGAAAAGTTCTCAAAGACGAAGTTGAGTTTGTAAGTATCAAAGATAAAGTTGCACAAAAAGCAATTGAAGGACTTGATGTTCCAGGAATCAAAGACATTGTTGGGGATCTTAAGGGACAAATCATGTTCATGTTTACTAATATGTCACCATTCAAGCTAAACGTTCTTCTAGCCAAAAATAAAATCATGATGGCTGCAAGAGGTGGGGATATTGCAAGCATAGACATTGTAGTACCTGCAAAAAACACAGGAATTGCACCAGGACCAATGCTTACAGAATTCAAGGAAGCAGGAATTCCAACTAAAATTGATCAAGGAACAATCTGGATTGCAAAAGACTCTACTCCAGTTAAGAAAGGAGAAGCAATCAATGAGAAACTTGCAGCAATTTTAGGAAAATTAGACATCAAACCCGTTGAAGCAGGAATTTCACTATACACAGCACTAGAAGATGGACTCAAGTATGCCGAAGAGGAGATGATAATTGATGTTGAGAAAATTAGAAATGAATTTGCACAAGCACACCAAGAAGCAGTTTCACTATCAATTGAGGCAGCATATGTCACTCCAGATAACATTTCACAAATACTTGCCAAAGCATCACAATATGCACATTCCCTATCTGTTGAATCAGGCTTTATGACTGATGAGACAAAAGAGCAGATTTTACAAAAAGCAGATTCTCAAGCAAGAGCAGTTGCAGGACAGACAAAAGACTACACACCAGCATAATAACGTTTGATAATTTTAGAGTGCAAAATTTAAAAAAAAATTTGATCGCAAGAATTTGTTTTAACAAATTGATCTCACCAAATTGTATCACAATTTTCATGATCCGTTTTAGAAATTTTGAAAACAATAATGAAATGAAACCGTACTAATACCATACCCCCTCAAAAGTATGCTGTTTGTGCGGTTTTTTGATTTATTTTTGTTCTCGTTGAGTTATTTTTTTCAAATTAATTTCATCCATGCAGATTGTACAGATTTTTTTATTTTCAAACTCAACTAATTTACCTCGCATGTGTGCTGGTTTTCCACACTTTGAACATGTGAGAGAATAATAATCATCAATTTCTTTGATACAATCTTGACAAAGTAATTTATCTAATCCATGATTTTTGTAAGGGATCAACTTACCAACATCAGTATCTAATTTATGACATCTTTGACAGGCATTTCCTTCTTCTACCATGTTATTTTCTAAGATGTGTATTATTTATCAGTAGGGTATTTTCAGGCATGATTTTCAGAAAAAATCTATTTCTTGTTTTTTCTGTCAATAATTTTCTTAATTAAAATCACAACTATAATAATTCCAATACTAGATCCAAGTAACAAATGGATTGGATCATAGTCTGAGAATCCACTTTCTCCAAAACTTAATGATAGTGAGATTATGTCAAACATTCCATTTCTCCGTTTAAGTTTCTCGTACCTTGGGCAAATTCCAGTTATACTTCATTGCCAATAATCTGATTCCAGTAGCTACTACTATTCCAACTATTGAGGCAACTTGAATATCAACCCCAGATGACAAAATTGCATAAAAGACCATAATTCCAATTACACTAGCTACTGCATATACTTCTTTGACAAAGACAATTGGAATCTCTCTAACAAAGACATCCCTAAGAATTCCACCACCAATTGCAGTCAATACTCCAGCAAATAACATTGGAAGAAAGTCTAATCCAACTATTTGATATGCAATAGATGCACCAATAATTGAGAAAACCCCCAATCCAACGGCATCAAATACTAACCAAGTAGTCATCTGTTTTTTGAGTTTAGAGTACAGAAAGAACATTACAATGCCAGATGCAACAGTTAGACTGATGTAGAGAGGATCAGAAAATGCAGTTGGAAATCGCCCAAAGATCACATCACGAGTAATACCTCCAGCTACTCCAACTACAGTTGCCAAAACAATTATTCCAAAGATGTCTGCTTGGTGTGCAATTGCTTTAGTGGCTCCTGTTACTGCAAAAGCAATTGTTCCCAAATAATCTAAAATGCTAATGAATCCACCAAGCTCAAATGAAAAATCCACCATTCAATGCAAAGACTGTAGCATTGCTAATTAAGATTTGATGAAAATAAAGATCAAAAGTAAATTGGAAAAAAGTAAAGTTTTCTAGCCAAATAATGAAGATAATCCTTCCATGGCTGCTTCCTCAGTTTTACCTTCTTCTTTAGGTTTTTCTTCGGCCTTTGCTTCACCACCAGCTGCCGGTGCATCTGCTGTGGGTGCGGCTGCTGCTGCAACTGCTACAGGTGCGGCTTTAACTGCCTCATCGATATTTACATCGGCCAAGGCTGCTACTAGTGCTTTAACTTGGGCTTCATTAACTTCAGCGCCAGATGCTTTTACAACTGAGCTGACGTTTGCCTCGTTAACTTCTTTTTCTAGCTTGTGAAGAAGTAAAGCAGCGTAAACATATTCCATTGTATCGAGATTTTCCTGCTGGATAATATAAAACTATGGCGAAATCATGCCTAAAATTTGAAAATTTAATTTAAAAGTTTGAGACTTCGGCAAACAGAATAAAGTGTTCTTTTCAAGTTTTTGTCAGCTAAAGTATCCATTCTTTGTTTTAAGACACGTTTAGCTTCATCTCGTTCTGCACCTAGTGGTAAGGATAAAACATTGTTGAGAAATTCTGGCAAAGATTCACGAATCCAACCATCCAACATTGAATAAACTTTAGGAGGAATAATATCACATTTGTCTGAATCAAGATCAAGTACTTCAGTAAAATTTTCATGTTCAACTCTATAGACTAATGCAAGAACAACATTATCAGGGGTCGGATGTTCAAGAATTTCAAGTGAGCGTTCTCCTGTTTTTCCTTGTTGTATCTTATTTTTAAGACCTACTGGATTCACAATTACTCCGTTAACACCAACTTTTCTACCATCTACCCCAGTAACTACTCCAAAAATAAAGTCGTTGAAATCACCATTCTTTTTGACAGAGAAGATATGAATTCCTTCTTTCAAAGTAGGTTTTCTTCCAAACATGGATAGACTGAATTATGTATTCTATTTAATGTATTATTAATCGACAATTCTTAATGTAGCACTAATACTCATGGGTTTTATTATCAAATATGAGGATCCAAGTAATCAAGGAATTTGATCCTAATG
>JBHHZR010000035.1:0-13158 GCA_046758125.1 Candidatus Nitrosopumilus sp.
CAAATCTAACTGTAATGATTCATTTTACCCATTAAAATATTGGATTGGTTATCCAACATAAATTCAAAAATTTTTCTTAATAAATTGGATGATAAAGAAAATAACTTAAAAGTAGTTTTTTTTGAAATCATTTGTGCAAGAAGAAATCAAAGATTTGATTTTAGATTCATCGACAAAAAATACTTCATCGTGGGCAATTGTTCGTGATGGCGTAGTAGCAGAATTTTCAGTTGTCAAAGGAGATGAAGTTGACTATTCTTTTGAAAAAAATTATCTTAAAGTCGATACGCCTCGTGCAACCTTGTGCATTAATTTTGATTCAAAACTAGATGCAATAGTTGCAGAAAGTGGTGCACATGGATGTACTCCATGGACTCAAAACATCTATCTGTGTATTCCAAAACAAGATGCAAAAATGTCTTGTAGGGACAAACTCACACATCTAGGCCATTACAAAGAGGGCCAAGATGAAGGTGAGTTGTGGGATTTAGGTTTAGGGAAAGAAACCCTTGATGCATGCATAATTGCAAAAGATGAGCAAACAAACAAACTGTTACAACAAAAAGAAGGGCAATATGTCATCGATGACCCAAATTTTCTAAGAGAACTTGTAAGACATTCTCCAACAAGATTTTTCAAATCTAAATATGCCTACATTATAGTTAGACAGAAAATCCCTCTAGATGGAGAAGATGAACTTGAAGGCCCACATACCCATCTATTGCCTCCTATAATCCAAAGTGGAAAACATTTTCACGCACCAATTCCTGATGAGATGATTCCTATGATTCAGACTGATCCGTTTGGATCTGTTATTGATGGAAATGGAGATTTTTACAAATGGAACGGTTTTGAAGAAGACAAGTTTCAAAACTTCTTAAGAAAATATGGAAACCAAGAATACCTTCTGCTAAAAGAATCCTTGAAACAAAAAATAATTGATGGTCTTTCAAATGATGCTACTAGATTTATAGAAGAATACTCTGATTCTAAAAAACAAGATGTCTTTCGAATAATCCTTGCTCAAATTGTTTGTGATGACAAAACTGATGTCCAAGTTCGTAAAAAAGCATTAAAAATGATGGAAAATATTCACTCTGTCAATCTTCGTGGCCTAAAACAATGGGTTCAAAACATGGCTCCCCAGATTCAAAATTAGTGTTTTTCGTGATCTGCAATTGTTTGAAGTGCAGCACTTTTTGCAGCTAAATTAGCATTTTTTTTGTTGTTCGAGCTTGCAATTATGATTACGTCATTTTCTTGTGGAGCAAGTTTTTCTAAAAGTTGCTTTTTTAGATTAGGATCTTTTCTCATCGAGTCTTGATTTCTATCAGGCATTAGAAATTTTTTTTCTTGATAAATCAATGTAGTGGCTCCCATTCCTCCAATTTTTATGGCAGCGTCTCTTTGCTCAATTCCTGTTCCAATCTCATCTCCTAATTCTTTTAGTAGTATTACATGGTTGTGTTCTCCTAACCCTAATGAACACTTTCCTAGAGAAATCTCTTCAGGCATTGAAAATTTTAATTTTTCATAAATTGTTTTTCCTTTATTTGTAAACCACATTCCAGCATTGGATGTTTCAACAAAATTCTGCATTTTTAGATGCTTAACTAGTGTTTTGATAGAGCCTTCTCCAAGATTTAATTCACCCATCAAAACATTTCTACTAACTCTTCCATTCTCATCAATCAATTGCAGTGCCCTAAAAACATGGGCAAGATCATACGATAGCATTCTACTTGGGGCATACCTATCTGCAATTTTTGCTAATTGTTTTACAACATTATGCATTTTGAAATTATCACAAAGTCAGGGAATTTGTGTTTATTTATTTAATTCTACAAAATTTGTTAGAAATTCTTCTAGTTGGCAGATATTGCCCGTCTTCATGTTATTATTTTCAAAAATATGCTGACAATCTTGCTCTTTCCTTAAAGAAAAAACTGTGCATTTTTGAGCCATTTTTTTTATTAATTCTACATTTGGATTTGTATTGTCATTTATTGGAAATCCTGCATCAATTACTACCTCAACACCCCTCAAATCTGAAACAATTTCATCATTAATTGTTAGGCGTTCATAAGGCGTTGAATTTGAAAAAATCTTAGCATCCATTGTTTTTGCTAGGCAGAAATCCACATCAATTTGATCTAAAATTCCAGTAGAAAATGACACTCCTAGTCGTGAAAGTAATCTGTAAATTGGCACTGCAGTTCCAAATCCTCCAACTACGTGCACTTTTGGAAATTCTTTTTTAATTGCCTTTAATTCTAGTGAGCCAAATACTGGATTCCACACTATCTTTGAAATGTTGTAAACACTCTGAACAGTCCCATTTCTGAAAACTTCTTCAGGAAAGTCTTTTGCTTTAATGTCTCCATCATCTAAAATAATTATTTTATCTGAAATTCTATATGATATCTCAATCTCATGCATAGATGCAATTACGATGATCTTTTTCATTTTTACTACGTCTCTAAGTTTTAATAAAATCTCAATTCTTGATTTTGCATCTAAATGGGTTGCAGGTTCGTCTAACAATAACACTTTGGGTTCTTGTACTATAGCTCGTGCAATGAGAACTTTTTGTTTTTGACCATCACTAAGCTCTGAGAATTTTCTGTAAAACAAGTCTTTGATTTCTAACATGTTGACAATTTCATTAATCGTTTTTTTGTCTTCATTGTTGATTTTTCCTAAAAGAGTTTGATGCGGATGTCTGCCTAATGAAATTATTTCATTTACTGTCATATTAAATGGATAGATTCTGTCTGATAGAACAGATGATCTTAGCTTTGCAATTTCAGATTCATCTAGATTGTTGAGATTTTTCTGATTAATTAAAACAGAGCCTGTTTGTGGTTTGAGAAGATGCATTAGACATTTCAGCAAAGTAGATTTTCCAGCACCATTTGCTCCTATCAGAGAAACAAACAATCCTTCCTTGACCTCCAAATTAATCTCATTAAGAATTTTTTTTGCAGATGAATATCCAAAGGATATATTTTGTGCTGTTATTGTGATAGGCCCTCACCTTTTCTTTTAATTAGCAATGTAATGATTAATGGTGCACCAATTGCTGATGTAATTATGCTAATTGGAAGATCAACTGGTGGCATGATAACCCTTGCAAGAATATCTGCTCCTGCAGTTAGTAGTCCTCCATAAATGATTGCAGCTGGAATGATTATCTTGTGTGAACCTGATGTTGTTGTTAACCTGGCAAGATATGGTCCTGCTATGCCTATAAAACCCACAGGACCTGCAACAGCAGTCACAATTGCAGCCAAAACACTTGATAAAACAACTATAATTTTTCTCAGGAATTTTGTGTTTACTCCCATACTTGTTGCATAGTTTTCTCCCAAAAGAGATGCATCCAATCGCCTGTATATGGCGTAACAAGCTAATGCAATCAACGGAATTGTGATGTAAAGAATTTGAACTGATTCCCAGGATGCTGCAGAAAAACTACCCAGCGTCCATGAATAAAACACTTGTAAATTTTGATGTTGTGCAAGAATTCCCAATACAGAAATGATTGAACCTAAAACCCAATTTACCATCAATCCTACTAACAAAAGAGTAGTTGTGTTTGCAACAAATCTTATCATTCCAATTATCAAAATTGTAGATAGCAATGATCCAACAAGTGCTGCAGCAAATAATGCTTCAAGACCAAATGAATATGCAGTAATTCCTGCAGTTATTCCACCTAACACTAAAACTGCAACACCAAGTGATGCTCCAGAAGTAATACCTAATATCCCAGGACCTGCAAGTGGGTTTCTAAACAGTGACTGTAATAATGTTCCAGATAGTGCTAAACCTGCTCCGCCAATAAATGCAGAAAGTGTTCGTGGAATTCTTATCTTCCATATTATGTCTTCAGTTATTTTGTCATCACAATTATCAAATATGCATTCGATAGATTCTTCAATTGTAAATTTAACAGAACCTAACATAATTCCAGATAACAATACCGTAGGAATCAGAAAGATAGCAAGAATAACATAGAATTGTTTTTGTTTTTGGACAAGCATTCTAAACACAAGAAATTTTCTTGAATTGTTTTAACTGATAATCTGGAAATACATCTGGATGCATTATTGCTGCAACATCATTTGCATAATCATCATACTTGTCAATTGATTGCCAATGCCATGGCTGATATGAAAACACATTACAGTTTTTTATTGGTCCTAGTTCTGCCAGAAGAGGATTAACACTTGTAATATCATTGACATTATTGATCAAATCACTTGAGTAGACGAGAATATCTGCATTTTTTCCTCTCACAAGTAATTCTTCGACACTAATCTGTGAATTATTGCTGATATCTCCAAGTACATAATCTGCATTTGCAAGCCTTATTGTTTTTCCTACATAGCTATTCTCCTTGGGGATGTATGCAGTGCCTTTGTAGATTCCTGCCCACAGAACCTTTGGTTTTTGGGAATCTGCTACTAGACTGTAAATTTCTGCTGTTTTGAGGTTAACTTGATCAAATATTTCAAAAGCCTCTTTTTCTTTACCTGTGATTATGGAAAATGCCTTTATCCATTCAAACTGTCCTAGTGGATCTTCTTCCATCCATTCTGAAATTACAATGTAAGAAATTCCAAGATCATCAAATTTTTTACCATGTTCTTCCCATAGTCCTGTGCCTCCTGATAACAAAACCAAATCTGGTTCAAGTGCAATAATTTCATCATAATTAGGATTAGAACTCAGTCCAACGTCTTTTATGCTACCGTCTTTTAGTCTCTCTTTAATACTATCAATATACCAATCATACGTTCCACCCCATGCAACTCCAACTATTTTCTCAGAAACACCAAGTCTATCAATAAATGCAGCATGTGTTGATGAAAAAACAATTATTCGATTAACAGGTGTTGTAACAGAATTGTTTTTTAATTCTGATGAAAATGAAACCCTTCTATCAGCCCCATCAACTAAAATAATCTCTTCATCATTTTGATATAACTCGAACCCTGTTGCACTTTTAATTCCTAATTCTTTATGATCTATCTTGCTTGTTTTTTGTAAATTAACATCTGTTTGTAAAATAGAATAGATACCCGATCCAACAATTATAATGCTAATTACAACAATGATTATTTTAAATTGGTTTTTCATTTTTGTATGGGTGTTTTTTTTAAATAATTTAAAGTATTGGATAGATTATCCAACTCCTATGAATAGTTGGATAAACCATCCAACTGTTTAAATATTCTTAAAATTCTGTACCATGATATGACACACTTACAAAAACGTCGTGCGATCAGTCCTTTGCTTGCAACTGTTATTTTATTGGGTGTAACTGTAGCTGGAGGCGGAACTGTGTTTGGATTTTATTCCAATACACAAGATATTCTGTCTGCAGCAGGTGATTCAATTTCAATTCAAAATATCAATGCAGAAGCAACTCCAGATCATGGAATTTTGTCCTTTTCAGTCACAAATGTGGGTGACAAGCCCTGGACAACCGTATCTGTAAATGCCATCAAAGGTGAAGTTCCAGCAAGAATCTTCTACATGCCTCTTTCCGACCAAGGAGGCCTTGGCAACAATCAGTTTGTCAGTAGTCCAGTTACTGTTTCTGCAGTAACTGATATGGTTACTGGAGATGATAATGGTGGATTAATAGGATATAGTAATTTGATGATGTATTCTACCTCTGAAACAGGCTTTACTCCGTCAATATTTACTTCAGGAGCTGAATTTTGGCAGCCTGCAACACTTTGTGCTGATAACACTAATGACGTTGCAGCAAATTTTGTCGCAACAAATCTCTGTGCTGGTACAACAATGTTTACTGGTATTGGGCTTCCTGCAGTTATTCAACCAGGTGATTCTATCAACCCATCTACACTTTTGTTTACCCAAGTTCCTCCAAATGTGGTTGAAAGTGCAGTAAACGCAATTGATACTGTAGTATCTGGAGATGAGTTGACATTACAAGTAATTGTTGACTATGAGGACGGTACACAAGCAACAAAAACAAAAACCTTCACAGTGAGATAACAATGGACTCTGTCCAATTATCTTACACTGATTTTTCTTTTTCAAATAATACTATTTTTTGTACATTCCTTGTTTGTGGGAGATGTTCTTTTTGAGAGGAATAAGCGAATTATTGTCAGTTGTAATTTTAACTGTAGTGATAATTTCTGGCAGTTTAGTTTTCACAAATTTATCTCATCAAAGAATTTTCACAAATTCTCAGAGTGTTTCTGAAGCTCTGGATGAATCAAAAAAGCAAGCATCAGAATTAATTGGAAAAATTTCATTATCAAAGGATGTTCAAAAAAGCAATCTTTTTTTGATTAATTATGGAAATGACGATATCTCAATTGATCAAGTGTTTGTTGATAATGTCTTGAATTCTGCATCCATTGAAGTAACAAGTGTTGATAATAAAACAAGTTTTGGTAATATTTTGCCTTCTTTAGGCTCAAATTCCACTGTGAATCTACATGTAGACAAGCCATATCAGAGTAAGATCATCTTAGTAACTGATAGTGGTAATTCTTACACATTCTTTCCATAGCGGTGATTTGAATGGAAATTTTTCAAAAAAATAAACAACAAAGCAAACCCTTTACATTTGAACTACGTTCAATTCATACAGAATACAATGAACTAAAAAATATCACTGTATTAAAAAAATATTCTGTTAATTCTGCTACAGTCACAATTGCTAAAACTCAATCTGGTAAAGGATTGTATCTAATTGATGAACCAATAATGTCTGAAGATGAAGGCCATCTATATTCAAAAATAATGAAGCAATTGTATCTTTCAACAAAACCATTAACCAATCTCCCAAAAGAAAAAATTGAAAAATTCCTAAGGAATCAAATTTTGCAAGTATCTGAAAGCTTTGGAATTTCTAAAATTACTGATGATATTTTTTCAAAGCTCATGTATTTTTTAAAGCGTGACATACAAAATCATGGTGTAATAGGAACTTTGATGCAGGATTCTGAAATTGAGGACATTTTATGTGAAAATTTCAATTCTCCAATTGGAATAATACATCGAAAATTTTCTGAGCTTGGAATTCTTAACACAAACATAAAATTCAATAATCTCAAAGAAATGAACACATTTGTTCAGAAATTAGTTTTACAATGTAACAAGTCAATAACTGCTGCCGTACCTTACACTGATGCAATTACAGTAGACGGGCACAGAGTATCTGCAACATTTAACAATGAGATATCTTTGCCCGGTCCTAACTTTGCAATACGGAAATTTTCTTCAGAGCCATACACCATAACGAATCTAGTAAAATTCAACACTATTAGTTCGCTAATGGCTGCCTATGTTTGGCTGTTAATGGATGTAAAAGCATTCATCTTGTTGGTAGGTCCAACTTCAGCTGGAAAAACTACTACAATGGGTGCACTGTTAGCCATGACTGACCCTAGAGGTAAAATTACTACCATAGAAGACACTCCTGAATTAAAAATCTCCCATGAACATTGGCAGCGACTCATTACCAGAAAAAGCTACAGCATTGTTGAATCAAAATTCGATATTGACATGGGACCTTTGGTAAGTTTGGCATTAAGATCAAGACCTGATTACATAGTTGTAGGCGAGGTTCGTGGAGAGGAAGCTTCATTTCTTGCACAAGCTGCAGCTACTGGTCATGGAGGATTAACCAGTTTTCATGCAAGTGATGCAAATTCTGCATTAGTCAGATTGGATAGCCCTCCTCTCAATGTAAAATTGTCTGGTCAAATGTTAATTTGGTGTTTTATTCGCCAAAACAAAGTAAGCCTTAATAAAAAAATTGTTAGACGAATATTAGATATCACAGAAGTTATTCCAGAATCAAACTCGATAAATCTCAAAAAATTATTTCAATGGGATCCTGCAACCGATACTTTCTCTCCTAATACTGCCAAAGAGATAGTCGACAAATCATATCGACTCAAAGAAATTATGACACTAAAAGGTTTGACCAAAGATGGATTAGTTCAAGAATTAGAAAGTAGACGTAAGTTTATTGATTCTCTTGTTTTATCAAACAAAGAAAAGTTTCAAAATGTAGTTGAAGAATTTGCCCTTTTCAACATGAAACATAATGGGGGCTGTTTTTAGTGACACAGGTTCGTTCTACAAAAAAATCTTTTACTGGAAAAATTGCAGTTCATTTAGCAAAAAACATCTCCTCTGATGTTCTAAGTTCTGGCAATCCTGAAAATTTGATTTTACTTGCAAAAAAACATGTCAAATTTTCTATAATCGCTGCATTAATTATTTATCCACTAGTGGCTGGCCTGATAATTTCATTTCAGTTTGAGTTAGAATCATTTGAAAAACAACAATTAGAACTCAAAGATCTGCAAAATCAAAAGAGGATAGAAGAAATTCAGCAAGGCCTCTTAATTACTACTAATGAAGAATCTCTTTCCTCAATCTCTGTTTTTCAACCATTTGTGACCTATTTTGTGCCTGTATTATTGCTAATTCCGCCGCTAGTTCTCTTATACCCAAAAATATCTCTAAAAAATCAAGGTACTACTAGAAAAAACTTGGTTGAGGAAGAACTCCCATTTTTTGGAATATTTGCCTCTGTTATGCACAGTGTAAATTCAAATCTCTATTCGTGTTTTTTGGCAACTATCGACAAGGGAATCTTCAGAGCAATTGAAAAAGAAGCAATGCTGTTAAAACGAAATGTTGACTTGTTTGGTCAATCTCCATTAGAGGCAATTGAAGAATTAGGACGAACACACAAAAGTCAAATATTCAAGAATTTTCTTTTGGGATATTCAAGTATTGCAAGAAGTGGCGGTGATCTTTCTAAATACTTGGAAACAACTTCTGAAGAACAATTTCGTCAACTCAAAACAAAATATGTTTCATATTCAAAAAATGTGGGGTATGTAGTAGAAACTTTGGTAATATTGTTGATTGTTGCTCCTATCTTGTTTGTAGTCTCTTCATTTATCTTGCCTTCTGAATCAATCTCTCAATTAATGTTAGCAGCAGGTATTGGTGTGCCAATAATGACAATAATTTTTGCAGTGTTGCTAGTCAACATACAACCTAAAATGTTTAATCTTGTAGGGCTGTCAAACATCAAAATTTTATCTTTGTTGCCAATATCCTTTTTTGTATTCTTTTCATTGTATTTCTTAGAACAAGAAACTTGGTTTTCGCTAGCTATTGCAGCAATTATTCCTAGCTTGATTATTGAATATTATACATTAAAACATAAAATTCAGATTAACAAAATTGAGAAAATTTTGCCAAACTTCCTAAGAGAGATTACAGAATATAGGAAAATTGGAATTTCAGAAGTTTCTGCTATTATGAAAATTTCTGAAGAAAAAAACTATAATCCAACATTTAACAGATTAGTCAAAACCCTTTCTAGTTCATTTAAGCAAGGTTATTCGTTTTCAGAAATTCTTTCAATTATTACATTAAGGTCTTGGTTTGCTCGTATGACTTTTTTTATTCTCTCAGAAATATCTGAGTCTGGGGGAGGACACCCTGCAGTTTTAGAATCTGTCACAGGATTTGTTCAAAATGTTCAGGCTATGCTTAAAGAAGCAAAATCTTCGATTAGCGTATATGATATTCTTGCTTACTTGTCGCCTATTTTGCTAGTATTTACAATCTCAATGATCAATGAAATGGTAGGAACAATCGAGATTCCACAAAACACTGCAATGAAGGGATTTGACCAGTTATTGCAGGTTTCACCAGTTTTTCTTGAAACAATCAAAACCTTTGCAGTTTCAAGCAGCATTGGTATTGGTATTCTCATGGGAAAAGCATCTGATGGGACTTTCAAAAGTACAGGACGTGTAGCAATTCTATGTATCCTTGCAATCTTATCTATTTTCTTAGTCGAGAACACATCAATTCTAGGGATTTTTGGAGGTACCTAAATGAGGAATTCAAAATCAAAACATAGGGGAGTAACAGGTTTAATTTCAGTAATTACACTTCTTTTTGTTTTTAGCTTTGCAACTGCAGCTTTACTTCAAGTAGAGGCAAAACAAGTTTCGTTAGTAAATACCATCTCTGATAAAATTATAATACAGAGTCAAAGTGCATCAGAAAAACTAATTCCTACTTTTGTTCAATGTATTGAAAATCCTCCTGGAATCTTTTCTGCAACATTTTTGCTTGAAAATAACTGGGAAGAAAATTCAAAATTAGATTCTGTATTGTTTTTCAAAAAACAATCTAATGTAATCCAAAATGTTACTGGAGCATCTTACATTACTGAACAAACTAATAAAACAATTTTTGCTCAAACTGATAATCTTGAAGTTAGTGTTAGTATTTCAGGTACTCCGATTCTCAATATAGGTAACTCCACTCATGCTATTTTTGTATCTGATCTTGGAAATAAATTCACTGTGGAGGATAATTTCTCATGTTAGTTGCAAAAGTTTTTTTGGTGTTCACATTTGCAATATTCTTTGCTTTAACTCCTCAGTTTTCTTTTGCAGAAACTGGAGAGCCTTCCAAATTGAATCTGATTCTACCTTCTGACACTTTCAAAGTTAACAGTGTGCCTGCATTTGTTGTTTTGACTGATGATGATTCTAACCCAGTTCTCTCAGAATCGGATCTTCATGTTGACATACGAACATTTGGTAATGTCCATACAGACCAATCATCTGTTATGATTTCAAAAAATACACATATTGCAAAATTTTTGGTAAATATCGATGGTGATGGCGGAATTGCAATAGCCTCCTCAGGATTTGTGCCTGATACTAAAAACGTCTATTTCCAGTATGAAGACGCAAAACCTGAACTTCAGGTGCGTGTTGCTCCTAACCCAATTCCTCCAAGCTCAACTGCTGAGGTATATGTATGGATTGAACAAAATGAAAAACCCTACATTCCAGACAGGGATATTTCCATTCAGTTAATTTCTGAAGACGAAGATTTTCTTACATTTTCAGACGTAGGGAGATTTAATTCCAATCCTACTACTGATACTCTAAAATCAACACAAAATATTGTATTAAAATCTGGAGAATCATTTGCTAAAGCCAAAGTATTTTCCACAGATTTTATTTCAGAATTTAATCCAAATTTCGGGCCAGATCTTCGTCATGCCGAACTTGAAGAAAACGAAGCGAATGAATTTCTAATTACTGCATTAGCTGATGGTTTTGAAGGAAAACAAGCAGACATTAGGATTCAACCTGCAAAAATTTTGACTGCAAATGAAATATCAAATAATGTTCAAGCTGATCCTACAGTTACAAAAATCTGGGCATACCCAAGTACTGCATTTGATGATTTTGAAATTGTAATGGCAGTTTATACTCAAACTGTTGAAAAAGAACGTAAGGTTTCAGTTGGAACTAACTCTGAAACTGAAGAACTTGAACAAAACCAACTTCAGACAGATGAAGATGAAAATGAAGAATCTGATGAGACATCTGTCGGTGGTGATGAAGAAGATCAGGAATTAAGTAATTCTTGCTCCTTTTGTGCCCCTGTGATAATATCTGATGCAGACATTCGTGCACATGTTTCTTCAAACGAATTAATCACAAACCATCAAAACTCTGTAAAAATCTCATCTAATTCTTTTATTGCAAAGGAAAACTATGTTGTAATTCCTGCAAAGACTAATGGAATGCTTGGTGATGGACAAATTTCTGGTGCATTTGATGGAACTGCTGGGGATATTTTTGAGATAAAGATAGAGCAGCCTTTTGATCTTGAGCCTACATTAGGAATAACGTCTATTCCTTCTATTGCAAATCAATTTCAAGATATTTTGATGGTTTATGGACTAGAAGACAATGTTGTATCAAGCGTGCCTATTCGTAACCTAGTTGTTAGCACAAATCCAGCTCTTGATGTTTCAATTGATGATGAATTTGAAACTGTTAAAGTTGTCAACGGATTCACTGGAACTTTGGGCAAGGAAATTGATGTCATGGCATTATCTGATGGCTTGATTCCAACTAGCGTTAATTTTGAGGTATATTCAGAACCATTTGATTTTGATGCACAATCTTCAAAGACATCTGTATTATACGGTGATGTCTTTGAAATAACTTACAAGGAACTTCCAAGTTATCTTAAAGTTGAATTGGACTCAAATCTGCCTTTTGAACAAATTGAAAA
This sequence comes from Candidatus Nitrosopumilus sp., assembly GCA_046758125.1. Lineage (GTDB taxonomy): Archaea > Thermoproteota > Nitrososphaeria > Nitrososphaerales > Nitrosopumilaceae > Nitrosopumilus. The sequence goes on from JBHHZR010000035.1 coordinate 12,139, forward strand.
TGGTTTTAGATTAAGAGGTTTTGATGTAGGTGAACAAACAATTAGACTTCTTGCAAAAAGTGGGGATGAAATTTTAAACTCTAAAGAATTTTCTATCAATGTATTGCCATTAGAGTCAACAACTAATTCTGTAGAAGTATCACAAACTCGAGTAAATGATGCACCCATTAATGATAAATTTCTTGAAAATTATCTTCTTTACTTTTTAATTCCAGTGGGAATTATGCCTGTAGGTATTTTTATGTTGAAAAATAAAACTAAAAAACGTAAAGAATTCTCGGAGGAGGATTTGACATTTTGACAGATGCTGTAGAAGAACTTGTAAGAATTACTTTTAAGAAAAATAAAATATTGACATTTGGACCTGAACATGTTTTCAAATCACTTCAACTAATGACTGCTCAAAAATATGTTAGTAGGGCAACTTTATGCATAGAATTGGAGTTAGGAGAGGGATCCGTTCGAACTATCTTACTACATCTGAAGAAATCTGGCTATATTGACTCGATAAAATCTGGAAATTTTCTTTTAAAAAAAGGACTTGATTTAATCAAAAAATTACAAAAATCAATTTCTGCAGAATGTCGTGTTCCTGATGGTTTTTTTAATTCAAAATACAGTTATGCGGTTTTGCTAAAGGATTTTGCAAATCAAATTACAGATGGAATGAAAGAACGTGATGACGCGATACGTTCAGGTGTTTTTTCTTCTATAACTCTAATTTTTAGAGACAATCATTTTGTTATCCCATTTAATGAATATTCTAACACCATAGATGATCCAGAAATCGAAGATTTCCTTAATGACAAATTACGCCCTCAAAACAATGATGTTGTTGTTATAATATCTGCAAAAAATACTATCACAGCTGAATTATCTGCAAAATCTGTGGCAATACTTTCTCTTAGACCTCGTCAACCTACTCTAATTTTATAATTTCTTTCAAAAATTTATTTTCATGACTGGGCCAATACTCGCTAAACAGTATTTGGCGTGCAAACCAATCAAATGTAAATTAGA
>JBHHZR010000036.1:0-12814 GCA_046758125.1 Candidatus Nitrosopumilus sp.
TCACGATCTTCTTCTTTTACAACAAAAATAAAATGTAAAATCATAATAAGAAAAAGGGGTGTTTATGTCTGGCCTTCAATACCCATTAGGGTTAAAGTTGAACGAATCTTTTCAATTTTTCTGATCTTCCAAGTAATGGTTTCTCTAAGTTTTTCAACAGTATCAGATTCAATCTTGGCCAAAATATCATATGCACCAAAAGTTCCATGAACTTCTTTTACACCTTCTAAGCCCTTTAGTTGCTGAATGATAGCTTCTTCAGAACCTAGTTCACAGTTTATTAAAACATAAGCTGTTGCCATGACTTTGTTAGAAAAATCGACTATATCAATAAACCGATTATAATCACTTTTGAGAAATCTTTAAGATTGTATCCCAAATTGGTTTTGGCACAGGCATTACAGATAATCTTGAAATTCTAATTAATTCCCAATCTTTGAATTTTTTTTCTTTTTTCATTTCATCAAGTGTCACGGGACGCTTCAATGTTTTTTTGTATTTTACATCTACAACAATAAAGCGTTCATTATCTTCTTTTGGATTTGGATATGGTTTTGAAGTAACTTGCATAATTCCTACAGCTTGTCTTTCATCACCTGTATGATAAAACAAAACCAGATCTCCAGATTTCATTTCTCTCATATGTTTTAGCGCTAAATTATTATGAATTCCATCCCAAACCGTTGTTTTTTCTTTTTTAAGTTGTTCAAAATTATATCCTCTTGGTCCACTTGGTTCTTGTTTTGCTAACCAATAATTTACCATTTCAGTTTTCTGTATTACAGATGGATGTTTTATGGTTTTTTAATTTTTGAAAAGTGAAATTGTCCCCCGGTTCTGACTCGCACAAGATCATTGGTATTTAGCCAAAACCTCCTTGGGTTCTGAAACCGGGGTGCCCTTAATGTACCATGCCTGGGTGAATTGAAAATCATTGGTATCATTACGATCGACATCATCCCAATCCGTCTGCATGGTTGCTCTTAGGGCATACAGTTTTCTACTTGGTCAAATATTAACCAGGTAGTTTTACTTCAAAGGAAACTATTGGTTCCCTCAGCTTAAAATTATCTTTAGTAGATTTGCTGATTTCACCAACGGTTCCAATAATTTTTCCATCAACGGTGATGTTTGCGACATGTCCTTTTTCAAAAGTTGGATATATAGTGGTTTTAGTTTCACATGTCTTGCCAAATATAGATTGAATGACAGATTGTAATACAGATTTTATCTCACTAAAGTTTGCATCAGTATGAGAGCTTACTGCACAAAGATGAGTTTCTTCAATCACAGAACTTGTTTTGTGAAAAACAGTTCCTATCTCAAATAATTTTTGAGGATATGATTCATGAATGTTTTTTGCTAGACTATTAATTAATCCTGGAAGTAGTGAATCTCTAAGAATTGTGTGTTCAAGACTTTTAGAATCTAAAACCGAGATAGTTTTTGACGAATCTCTTTTTGTATTATCATAAAGAATTCGTTTGCTTGTCAAGCTTGAGTTTAGTGCTTCCATATAGCCTAATCCAATCATAATAGAAGAAATTGATTGTAAGTTAATTGAGTTTGGATGTTTTTGACCAAGAGTTTGAGATGGAGATAAGACAGGTTCAAGATTCTGAATTCCATATCCTAAAGCAACTTCTTCTACCAAATCCATTGGTCCAAAAATATCAAATCTGTATGCAGGAATTACACAAATTATGTTCTTGCCTTTAGTTGATGCATCTAATCTAGATTTTTTTAATGATGAAATAATCTTTGGAGTGCTAAGATTCAAGCCAAGAGTTTGATTAATCAAAGAAGGACTGACAGATATTTTCTTATGTTCTAGTTTTGGTGAGGAATTTTTTGCTCCAGTTATTTGAACGGATTCTAAATTAAATCCTGCACTTTGTAAAATTGTTGCAACTACTGAAAGCATGTCTTCTGCATCTTCTTTATTGATACCAGTTATCTCAACAAAGAGATTCTTTGTTTTGGTTGTGACAGTAGTTACAGCTGCGTTAATTATTGGTGGAAAAGAAACGGTTTGTTGATTTGCATCTAAAATTATAGGCACTTGTGTGGAATTTCCAAGTATAGAGCCATAATCTTTTCCCACATCAGTATTTCTGAGAATTTCAGAGATTGGAATTTCTTTTTTTGAGTTTAATGGAATGAATTTGTGGTTTTTATTTGTGGTTGTGTAAACTAGAGGAAATGAGATTTTATCTAAATCATGGATGCCAATAGAGGATTTCTTTCTCTTCCTTCCTATTCCAAAATGAAGATCTTCTTGCATTATCATTAATTGTTTAATGATTTTATCATCAATTTTTCCACCTTTTGCAACTAATCCAGTTACAAATGGACGAACTTTTGATACAGTAGATTTTACAGATATGACATATTTGCTAGATTTTTTCACATTGAGTTTTATTGCTCCTGATTTTTTCCCAAGCAATCCTTGTAATCCAAGTGCAATTCCAAAATCAGTTGAATAATCAGGTCTATTTGGACTGTATTCAATTCTAACCAAATCTTTGTCTTCAGATTCAATATCTAATCCTAGATAGGGTAATGAATCAGAAATTTGTTTTTTTGTAACTTTACCTACTAATTTTTGGAGTCGTGTGTATGATAATTCAACTACTGGCATTTTCTAGCACTCCTTAACCAACTTAGATTATTGTTGTAAAATTCTCTTACGTCATCTAGACCATACTTTAGCATTGCAATTCTTTCAATACCTCCACCCCAAGCTAAAACAGGTTTATTGATTCCAAGAGGTTTAGTTACTTCTGGTCTGAAAATTCCCATTCCAAACAGCTCAACCCATTTGCCTAGTCTTTCATTGTATACCATAGTTTGAAGTGATGGTTCTGTATATGGAAAAAATGTTGGCCAAAATTTTATTTTTGTAATTCCAATTCTTTTGTAAAATTCTCTTTGAATTCCCATTAAATTTCTCAGATTAGCATCTTTTCTAACAACAACTCCTTCAATTTGATTAAATTCTACAAGATGCTTGTAGCTTACTTTTTCATTTCTAAATACACGACCTAATGAGAAAACTCTCGCTTCATCAGGTTTATTTTGAGCTAGATAATTGATAGTAACACAAGTTGTATGAGTTCTCAGAACCATCTTTCGTGCTTCATTGATATCCCAATGATAGCGCCAATTCTTTTTGTGAGATTCAGAAACTGTTCTAATTTGTTCTGGAGTTGCAATTTTTTTTGCAGAAATTCCATCTAAATAAAATGTGTCTTGCAATTCTCTAGCGGGATGATCTTGTGGAGTAAATAGAGCATCAAAATTCCAAAAGCTAGATTGAGTCATATTTCCAAGAATTTCTGAAAAGCCCAATGTGACAAATATTTCACGAATTTCTTCAATAGTATCTTTTAATGGATGTGTTCTTGCAACAAAAACTTCTGGAGCTTTTGCTTCAACATCTATTTCTCCAGAAGAATTTGATAATTCTATTGATTTTGCAGAATCAGTTAAAGTGATTTCTTTAGTTTTTATAATATCCTCTATAATAAAATCAGGTCTTTTCAAAAGTCCTAATAGATCATTCTTGTCAATTTTGTCTTGAGATAATTTGTTGTCTCCAATTTGTTTGAGAGTTTTTTCACCAGGAAGTTCTGAAGGGAAATTCTTAAGCGTGATTTGTTCTGAAGATGCTTCAACCCAATTATTTTTTCTAGCTAACCCCATCGCGGGTCCAAAAACAGATCCCAGGTTTTTTTGTAAATCAGATAATTTTCTAGGACCATCTTTTAGTAAATCCAGCAATCTTCTTTCAGGTAAACCCTTTTGAAGAGATTCAATACCATTTTTTCCTAAACTAATGATACTTGTTTTTGATTCATTGATAATTGCCAGATCTTTTAATTTCAGCCATTCAATTCCTCTTCTAATCTGATCAGGTGAGAGTTTTGTAGATTTTTCAAGGGTTTCTGAAGTTTGTTTTGGGTTGTCTTTTAGGGAGGCAATAATTTTTTTTTCAATATCATGAAAAACCTGTGACAACAGTGAAAGTTCGAAAAAGACTTTTTAAACCTTAACCTAAGTCAAGATAAATGTCAGCTGATGACTTTATTGTAACTCCTTGGCATGTTGAAGGAGATATCGATTATGACAAACTAATCAAGAAATTCGGTACTGAAAAGATTTCATCAGAATTATTGGAGAGAATCAGAAAAATTACTGGTGAGGATCATTTCATGCTTAGAAGGGGCATTTTCTTCTCTCACAGAGAAATGAATAGAATTCTCGATGATTATGAAAAAGGCAACAAATTCTTTCTATATACTGGAAGGGGACCTTCGGGTCATACTCATATCGGACACTTGGTTCCATGGGTTTTTGCAAAATGGTTACAAGAAAAATTTGATGTTAACATGTATTTTCAATTAACTGATGATGAAAAATTTTATTCAAAACCTAATCTGACTTTGGAAGAAACTGGGAAATTTGCATATGAAAATGCATTAGACTTTATTGCATTAGGTTTCAAACCAGAAAAAACAAAAATCATAATCAATACAAAGAATATTCAAACCCTATATCCAATTGCAGCTCAAGTAGCGAAAAAAATTAATTTTTCAAATACAAAAGCAACGTTTGGATTCACAAATGAAACAAACCTTGGTATGATTTTTTATACATCACTACAATCTGCGCCATGTTTTATTGAGGAAAAACCAGTTTTGATTCCGTTAGGAGTAGACCAAGATCCTCATTTTAGATTAACAAGAGATATTGCACCAAAGATAGGAAAACCAAAGCCAGCGTTAATTCATAACATAATGATTCCAGCATTAGAAGGACCTGGTGGGAAAATGTCAGCATCTGATGATAATGGTACTGTTTACACAACTGATGAACCAAATGTAGTTAAAAAGAAAATCAACAAGTATGCATTTTCAGGAGGTCAACCAGATATTGAAGAGCATAGAAAGCTAGGAGGAAATCCAGATATTGATGTATCATATCAATATCTTAGAATATTTTTTGAACCTGATGATAACAAGTTAAAATCAATCTATGATGATTACAAATCTGGAAAATTACTTTCGGGAGAACTAAAAGCAATTTTAATCGAAAAAATCAATGAATTTCTTGCAGTTCATCAAGAAAAAAGAGAAAAAGCAAAAAATCAGATTGATCAGTTTCTTTTTGAGAATAAATGAAAACCAACATAATATGTGACGATAAATATGAAGCTCAAAAACTGGCAAGTCTAATTTTCATACAAGAGGGAAAAGAAACCTATATTACATCAATTCTAAATGTTGTAAAAAATGAATTGGTAATTTCATTAAAAGATCAGTCTGCTCACAGCATTTTGCTCAAAGATGAAGCAAATGTAGAGAAATTTGCAGACTTTATTCAGTCAGTGATTGAAAAAGAACACAAGCTTATCTCTACTAAAACTCTTGAGCATCAAGTAGAGATTTCAAAGGAATGAATCTAAGGAGCAAACGCAGTCCAGAGTGCTATAACTCCAACTATAGCAATTAATGCAATACCTAGTGCTTTAAAGTCGCCATCCATGTTTTGATTTCAGAATTATTATAATTAAAGTGTTAATAAATTCTCAAAATTGGTTTTAGAGATCATCTAGGAAAATATCTACTCTTTTTCTGTTTAGGTTTTGTTCTTTCTTCTTTAGGTTTTGAGATAGGCTGTCTAATTTCATTACAATTCAAGCATAATACCCTAAGTTCTTCCCTGGCAAGCTCAGGTTCTGAGATATATTTTCCCCATGAAGATGCGGAACCTCCGCGTCTAATATTGTCAAATGCCTCATCATCATAGATATGACTGAATCCTAAAGCTCTTTCATCCCTAAATCCACAACTAGAGCAAATCTTTCCACCCAAAATTTCAAATAATTTTTCTTTTAGAGATGCATAGAATTTTTCTGAACCGTTTGAATAGAAATTCTCTTGTTTTTTTAAGAATTTTTCATTTTTTGATTTGGTTTTAGATTCTTTTCTTCTATCATTTCTAGAATATCTTGAATTTCTGTCGTCTCTGAAATATCTATCACTTTTGGAATCTTGTGGTTTGTTTTGTTTAAAGCAACCACTGCAATAAACTGGTCTATCAGTTTTTGGAACAAATGGAACTTGACATTCAATTCCACAATCAGCACAAGTTACGGTTGCAGATTCTCTTCTTCTGTCACCTTTAGAGTATCTTGAACCTCTATCATCTCTGGAATTCCTAAAAGAACGTGAGGGTCGGTCATCACGTTTAGAATTTCTTCTAGACTTTTTTCTATCAGAATATTTTGATTTGTATAGTTCCATATGTAGAAAATTTTAGAATTATTGGATATAGATACTTAGAGCTTTAATTTGTGCCTAAAATAAAAAAAATCTTACTAAACTAGTGATGTATCCATCTCAGTAGATAGTATCTCCTGAACTTTAAGAAAATAGAGTTTTGTTGAATATGGCATATCATCTAGATTATTTTCAATTGCTATCATAAAGTATCTAACAGCACGTTTTGAAATATCCAAATTAAATTTCATTATAAGTACAGGATCTTGATGAACCTTGATTTTATCCTGAAGCCAAGGAGGTGCCATCTCAATTGTTTCTTTGATAATTTTGTCATACCAATACGACAGGTTTTGTGGATGTAATCCTTGTTTTAGATTAGATACATCAGTATCTATTTTTTTCATCATGTTATTGATGATTGCCATTAGGCTCAATCCAAAAATTTTGTTTTATTCGAATTACTCAAAGTTAGACAAGCTACTTGTCAATTGATAACAAGTTTCCTTCTGAATCAATTTCAGCTTTTTTGATTCGTGTAGAAGATACTCTTGTGCCATCTTTTGCTAAAAACATTGGAACCGCAATAACTTTAACGGGAGGGAGATTTTTTTCTGCTCTTAATTCATTTAGAACATTTCCTTGATCACTTGTTTCATCACTGACTACCAGAGCTTCAACTCCTTTCTCTAAAACTGCAGGTCCAAAATCGTTGTCAAGTTTACTGATTTGATATGATGCGGTTGGAAATTCCTTTGAAATAACTGACGTCAAATTTTCAAGACGTCGTTGATATTTGTTAGTAGGGTTTTTTCCCTTTTTGGTGGCAAGCTCGTCACTAGTTAATCCAATTATTACTTTGTCAGAAATTTCAAATGCATTTGAAAGCAAAACAAGATGACCTCTATGAATAATATCAAATGTACCGCCCATAGCAACAAGAGAGAATTGAGACATGAAAAGATATGGAACTCTTTGAAAATAAATCTACTAGTTTACTACATTAATTAAAACAAAAGGACCTTGTTCTGCTATAGGAATGTTGTTTCTATCCCAAACAAAAGTCTCAATAAAGAACAATCCGCTTCGTTGTGGTATCCAATCGATGATTTGAGTTTCTGTTCCTGTTCCAATGAATCGACCATCAAATTTTCCAATATATTCAACATAGGGATTTTCTCCTGATTCTTTGATCTGTACATAATAGCTATATGCAGTTTCGTTAGATTTTGGATCTGCTGTAAATTCAATCAGAGTTTGACTTTTAATATTAACAGTTGAACCAACTTTGATCTCAGGTAATTTATTTCCCAATTTGTCTTCTACTGATACATCAGAAATTGTTACTAATTTGGTAGGAGCTACTGGAGAAGGAAGTTGTACATCAACAAAATCAGAATAAAATACATCAGATTCTGAAAACAACAAGAATCCTACTGCTCGTGCATCAATGGATTCATTAATTTCAAATGTAGTCTCGCTGTTTGGTTCCATTTGACCAATTTCAATTGTAGATACTCTCAGAATCCTTGGAGGTTCAAAGTTGTCATAAAAAGCAAGGTAAACATTTGTATCAGAAATAGGTGCTCCGCCATTTTGCAAGACTCCAGCAAATTGTAATGTAGAGCCTAAAAAGACATCAGTGGAAAATACTGTCAATCCCTTTTGTTTTGGAACTGAGGAATCAAATCCCAATAAAGATACAGATGCTTGAGTGATGTTAGGATTTGGAGTATCAGAACGTATGGAAAATGGAGACTCTCCTTTAGGAGGAATCACCTCTAATGTTGTATTTCCCTGAACAACTTCGATTGGGTTAGGATCAAAATCATCAAAAAAAGTTACTTGAATTTGAACATTAGTTACAGGAGTTAGTGGATTGGTGTTTTTGACCGAGCCAACTACAACAGTATATCCTTCAGAATCCTGATAAACAAAAGGAGTCTCGTTTTTTAATAATACAGAAAGTGTTGGAGCATTATCTGAATATTCTTGAGAGAATCCTTGTGAGAATGGAATTAAAAGTAAGATCAAAAATACGCTTAGAACAAATTTCTGCATACAAACCTCTTTTAGATTGGAGTTTAATTTCGAGTAGCATATCATATAGTAAACAAGAAAGGTAACAACGTTTAACCTAGTTTACACTCATACAAAAATAATAAAAAGAGATGTAAGATCTAGTTTCTCTTGGCGGTAATTGCTAACCAGTAAATTAATCCTGGAGCTAATCCAACGATAAGTGGAATAAAGACCGGCCATCCGTCTGCTGCGCTTGTCATAAGAAAAACCAGATACTTATGCTATTTAAATCCATCCAATAATCTGAAATTCAAAACAGATCGGATATATAATAAAAGGTGGACCGGACGGAATTTGAATCCGTGACCCCCCGCGTGCAAGGCGGGTATACTACCAGGCTATACTACCGGCCCTCATGAGCAATGGTAAAAGTGTGGATTTTAATTGTTGTCTTCTTGGCAAGGATTTTATTTGAAAACAAGATTGTTTTTTTATGGTACTTTTAGAATCACAAGTCAAACTAAAGACAGGAGATATTGCACCTGATTTTGAATTATTAGGAATTGACGACAAGAAACATTCACTAAATGATTACAGTAACTACAAAGGCATTTTGGTAATTTTCATGTGCAATCATTGCCCATATGTCAAGGCAAAAGCAGATGCATTAAATGAGCTGTATGAAAAATGTGGAAAAGACATTGCAATTGTAGGAATTAACAGTAACGATTCTACAAATTATCCTGAAGACAGTTTTGATGCAATGAAGGATACTGCAAAAGAGAAAGGATTTGGATTTGATTATCTAGTAGATGAAACACAAGAGGTCGCCAAGAGATATGGTGCAATGTGTACTCCAGACCCATTTTTGTTTGATAGCCAAAAACAGCTAGTCTTTCATGGGAGAATTGATAATGCGATGAAACCAGATGATACAGCTACAGAAAAGACGATGATTAACAACATAGAAAAATTATTGTCCGGTGAAAAAATTGAAAAAGATTTTGATCCATCAATTGGTTGCTCAATCAAGTGGAAAGAAAATTAGACTTAAATGACTCCCGTCTCGAGAATCCTTCGTGGGCTCGTAGCTCAGCTTGGCTGGAGCGTTCGACTGATAATCGAAAGGTCATGAGTTCGAATCTCATCGGGCCCATTTTTGATCATTTCAAATTTTCTGACGCCGTATGAGACCACTGTAGTATATCTTTGAATTTTTCTGATATCAAGTCAGAATTGATTTTGGTTTTTTTGGATTTTTTCCCACAAAGTGCCAGTTTCATGTTTTTGCTAGATTTTTCTTTGATAGGATTTATCGAATCCGCAAAAAAATTCAACCCTTCCTCAGTTTGTGAGAAAACAACTACAATCAAAATACCTGGTTTTTGTTTCCAGATTTTTCCAACCAGTTTTTGAAAATCAAGATCAAACAATACATTGATTGCAGAAGACATATCACCTAAATGAGAAACCTTCCAACCATCTGAATGATAAGCTGCCGAAGCAGCTTCAGAAATCAAGCTACTTTGTGCATCTGCTGCAATTACTACTACATTCTTTTTTGGTTCTAAAACCACATGAATCTGATTAAAGATTTGGATGGATTTAGAAATGATATTTCTAAGCAAGTTTTGCTCTGCTGTTCCAATTTTTCCATCATCATAGAGATTCTTGACAGCGTCAATTGCAGGCAAAATTACTTCTAGTATCAAACGATTTACTGTTGCTCCAGAATGCAGAGAATTTTGAATTAAAGAATAAACTTGATCTTCAGTACCCTTTACCAAATAATCAAGATACATTGGAGCGATTTTGAAATAATCATCAGGAAAGTTGTAAGACTCTTGTCCAGGTTCTAAAAACCACAGTGTCATGTTGCCGATATTTTTTTGACGGAGTAATCCTTCTGCTGCAAAAACTTTGAGATATTTTGTCATTGTGATTCGATTGACGCCAATATTCTCTGCTATTTCAACTCCGGACATTCCACTATCAGAATCTTTCAAAGTAGAAATCAGCCTTTGCCTAATCTCCTCAGTAGAATATCCTCTACCCATAGTGCTTTTGAATTAAGGTATGGTATAAAGACTAATTTCTATTTACACTGATGGCGTATTTTTTAAAATAAAACGTTATATATTTGGGTACTTTAATGTACGGTAAGAGGAAAGTAAATTGCCAAAAGCTGGATTCAAATCAATTACCGTTTCAGAAACAGTCTATGATAAATTCCAAGAGGTCTATCAAAAGAGTAAAGACGACCTTGCTATGAAAGGCGTTAACAGCTTTTCAGGTTATGTAACTTACATGTTAGAGGAGATGATGCAAAAGGACAAAACCTTTGCAAGATATGCTCCAAAGATTGAAAAAATTTCTATCGATGATGATCGTGTGATTCTAAAAGATAATATCAAAAACAGAATTGCTGAAGTTGCAGTTCAAAAAGGAGAACTCTACTGTCAGCTCTGCGAAGAAAAAGATTGTGTACATGTTGGTTTTGTCTGGTCAATACCAGAAGTCTACGAAGTCCTAAACGCTAGAGGGATTAAACATCCAAAGTAGTGGAGGAGGTGGGATTTGAACCCACGAACTCCTGAGAGACAGGATCACCCATTATTTGATCTTAAGTCCTGCATGTCCAAAAGCACAAAGTGCTTACTTTGGCCAGGCTTGATTACTCCTCCAAAAGTGTAAAAATTTGTGTGAAATTTAACAGTTTAGAGACAGGGTTCTAATGATGAAGAATTATAAGGATTTTCTACAGGGTGAATTTGTGCTTCGATAGCTCAGCCTGGTAGAGCGTTACCTTGGTAAGGTAAAGGTCGCGGGTCCGGATCCCGTTCGAAGCTTTCTAATAATTTTTAATCAATAGTTCAAAATGGCCAGTTCTCTTTTTAGAGTTGGAATTAATTGAGCGATTTGCCTGAATCTTGCTTACTTTCCAGGATTTACTTGAGAACATGTCGGCAACTTGTTTTGAATCAGAATTTGACAATAAAACTTTGCATCCTTTAGAATCTAGCTTCTTGCAGAGTTTTGCAAGTCTGTCTAAATCATCAATTGTAAAATCCTTGTTTGTGTAACTTGTAAAGTTGGCAGTCTCACTTACTGGCTGATACGGAGGATCAAAGTATACAAGATCTCCTTTTTTGGCATCTCGCAGAACTGCCTCAAAATCACGGCATCTTATTGAGACCTTACTTGATTGCAAGATGTAACTTACTGAGCGGAGATTGTTTTCATTTACAATGTTTGGGTTTGTGTATCGTCCTAGTGGGACATTGAATTTGCCCTTGCTGTTTACTCGATAGAGACCATTAAAGCAAGTCCTATTCAAAAAGAGCAGCCTTGATATCTTTTCAATCTCGCTTCGGGGGTTGCTTTCTCTAATGGAATAGTAATAGGATTTGGAATTTTTTTGATAGTTTTTTTCATGGATTTTTAGTGATGAGATTAGCTCATCAATTCTATCTCGGATTGTAGTGTATGCTAAAACAAGATTAGAGTTTAGATCAGAGATGCTGCATTTTTGTCCACCTCTTTCTGTTAGGATATGGAAAAGAAGGGCTCCTCCTCCCAAAAATGGCTCATAATAGGCTCCAAAGGATTTTGGCAGATTCTCATTTAGAATTGGGATTAGTTGGCGTTTGCCTCCAGCCCATTTTACAAATGGCTTTGGGGCAGATGTGACCTGGCTGTATACCTGTTTCAATGAGTAGTATCGCGAAATTCATTTTCAGTGCGTAAGGTAAAATTATTTGATCCCGAACTAACTTTTTGCTAGTTGAGAAATAGCTTAAATACAAATTTCGTAAATTCTCCTGATTCTTGATTTTTCTCAAATATTTGATGTAGTTTTGATTGGCAAAAGCTGAAAGCTGCAGATACATCTTGTGTATTATTATAATAATTTATGAATCATTTAGCGTATTAATCAAAAAAGAAAAAAGATGTTTTTAGAATCTACATTAATGTAAAAACCATCTTTTAGAATTAGCAATCATGCATTCTCTAGAACAAAAACCAATGTATTTGAAAACATAATCATTTCCACAATTCCTGCATTTTGGCACAACATTCATTAAAAATGAAAGTAATTAAGTATGAACTTCATCGAATTGATATCTTAAACTAAAATATTATAAAATTATAATTGTTTAGAGGACACTCTAAAGATAACTAACAAAATGAAAAGGAAAAGGTTGGGTTTTTAGTCCCACTTTGACCAAGCGGCCATCCATCTGTATGTCCAAGTGTTGAGCTTACAACCTAACGCTGTAAACGTTACACCTAACACTGCACCTGCACCTGCACCGAGAGCAACTGGGCTGTTATAGAATTTACCTACCTGCGGTTCTATCGGTGTCATGTATGGTGGCAATGTTGGTCTTGGATATTTGAATGCCGTTTCAAGTGGGTCTGCTACTGTTATCAGGTTTACCATGTTGAACAGTGGTAATGACATTCCTACCAGTACACCGCCAAACAGTATCAAGGAGTGCTTGTTC
>JBHHZR010000037.1:0-12268 GCA_046758125.1 Candidatus Nitrosopumilus sp.
TGGCAATATGATAATTTTGTTGACCAATTTGTTAGCGGTAATTCTTAATATCGGACTGGCGCAGTCTTGATCATTGGACAAAAAAGAGATTCTAAAAGAATTTTCATCAGATCCTGACAGATACTATAACGTCAAGTTATTCCAAGAGCAAGGATTTGTCAGAAAATCATGTTCTAAATGTGGCAGATTCTTTTGGACACTGAATGCTGGACGAGATTTATGTCCTGATGATGCAGATGATACATATTCATTCATTGGAGAGCCACCAACTTCAAAGAGATTTGATTATACACAATCATGGAAACAAGTAGAAGAATTTTTTGTAAAAAACAATCACACATCAGTTAGCAGATATCCTGTTGTATGTAGATGGCGTGATGATTTGTATTTTACAATAGCTTCTGTTGTTGATTTTCAAAGAGTTATGGGCTCTAAAGTGGTCTTTGAGTTTCCTGCAAATCCTCTAATTGTTCCACAGACTTGTTTGAGATTCAAAGACTTAGAAAATGTTGGAGTAACAGGCAGACACTTTTCATCTTTTTGTATGATAGGACAACATAGTGTTCCTGATTCACAAGGATATTGGAAAGACGAATGTGTGGATTTGGATTATAGATTACTAACTGAACAGTTTGGAATTAAAAAAGACGAGGTTGTATTTGTTGAAGATGTCTGGGCTGGAGGAGGTTCATTTGGTCCATCACTTGAATACTTTGTTAGAGGACTGGAATTAGGAAATGCAGTCTTTACAGAATTTCAAGGGGAGTTAGGACAACACACTACGCTTGATCAAAGAGTAATCGATATGGGTGCAGGATTAGAGCGCTTTGCATGGATTACAATGGGCACACCAACTGCCTATGACTGTTGTTTTGGACCAATTAATCAGAAATTATTTGAAAAAATTGGAATTGATTCAGATTCTGAAATTCTAAGAAAATACTTTACAGAAATAGCAAAGGCACTAGATGACTTTGATGATCTTAATGATGTAAGGCGTCATGCAATTAACAAAGCAGGACTAACTGATGAACAACTAGACAAAGTAGTTACTCCACTTGAAGGAATTTATCTAATTGCAGATCATTTGAGAACTTTGATCTTTGCAATTACCGATGGTGCACTGCCAAGCAATGTGGGTGGAGGATACAATCTTAGGATGATGTTGCGCCGAATCAATGCAACCATATCCAAACTAAATCTAAAACTAGACATTGATGACTTGATTGACACTCATGTTGACTATCTCAAAGATACGTATCCAGAACTTGATGAGAAACGCGATGATGTTAAAGCAATTTTGAAATTAGAATCAGCTAGATACGAAGAATCCAAAGTTCACATGAAGAAAAAGGCAGACAAGATTCGAGAGAAAGGAACTCCTACTGTTGATGAATTAATTACATACTACGAATCTGACGGCATCACACCTGAATATCTCAAAGAAGTTGATGCAATTTCTGAAATTCCATCTACGTTTTACTCTAAACTATCTGATTTGCACCAGTCTGATAAGAAAAAAGCAATTGCAGAACTTCCACTAGAGGGACTTCCTGAAACTGAAACTCTGTTTTACAAAGATGATCCAATGGAGTTTTCAGCCAAAGTTCTCAAGGTATTTGATGACATGGTTGTACTTGATAGAACTTCATTTTATGCAAGAGGAGGAGGCCAAGAGCCAGACCATGGTAGTATAGCAGGATTCAATGTTGTAGATGTTGATAAACATGCAAACATTATTGTTCACAAGCTTGAAGGCGGTACTCCAAAAGAAGGCGAGACAGTTTCGTGTAAAGTAGATGTTACTAGAAGAACAAACATTACAAAGAATCATACCAGCACTCACATACTTAATGCATCATCTCGTAAAATTTTGGGGTCATGGATTTGGCAACACTCTGCATTCAAAGAAGATGATCATGCTAGACTAGACATTACACATCACTCTTCACTCTCTGATGATGAAGTCAAAAAGATAGAGCAAGCTGCAAATGACATGGTAAAACAAGACCTAACAGTAAACATTGACTATTACGACAGAGGAACTGCAGAGCAGACATATGGATTTAGAATTTACCAGGGAGGAGTTGTTCCAGTAAAGTCAGTAAGAATCGTATCCATTGAAGACCAAGATGTTGAAGCTTGTGGCGGAACACATGTCAAAAAGACTGGAGAGATTGAACTAATCAAGATTACAAAGACAAAGAGAATTCAAGACGGCGTGGTTCGTCTAGAGTTTGTCTCGGGTCCTGGTGCATTTGACTATGTAAAACTACAAGAAGAAAACTCAAAGAAACAAGCTGAAGAAGCTGTTCAAAGAGAGAAGCTAGAAAAACAACGTGAAGAAAATAAACAAAAGACACGAGAAAAGATTCCTGTTTTACTTGAAAAGATTCTAGCTGGAGAATCAGGTGTTCTTGATGGAATTACAGTAAAGGACAAAATCTGCTTTACTGCAAGTGAGGATTATGATGAATATTTTCATCTCAATTTTGGCAAGAAACTAGTTGCCAAAGATTCTCAAGCTGCCATTTGTGGAATCTTTGAATCTGGACCTACAATTAGAGTGATGGTCTATGCTGGAGAGCAATCAGGCGTAAATTCAGGCCAAATTGCCAAGGAAATAGCCTCAATTTTAAGTGGTTCTGGTGGAGGCGATGCCAAATTTGCTCAAGGGGGCGGAAAAGACACATCTAAAAAAGACGAGGCAATAGCCAAAGCAAAATCAATGATTTTAGGATGATACAATGACAATTAACTGGAGTGAGATTGAAAGCAAATGGAGAAGCAAGTGGCAAGAAAACAAAGACTTCGAAACAAATCCAAATGACAAACCAAAAAAATTCATTACAGTGGCATATCCATATCCAAACTCTCCACAACACATCGGACACGGAAGAACTTACACACTAGCTGATGTTCATGCAAGATTCTATAGAATGCAAGGATACAATGTTTTGTTTCCAATGGGATTTCATTACACTGGAACACCAGTACTTGGAATGGCAAGAAGAGTTAAAGCTGGAGAAGAAGAAATTCTAGATGGATTAAGAAACATCTATCATGTTCCTGAAGATGCAATCAAAACATTTGTTGAGCCAATAAAGATTGCAGATTATTTCCATGAAGAGATTAAAGCTGGAATGATTGAGATGGGCTACTCCATTGATTGGAGAAGAGAATTTACAACCATAGTTCCAGGTTATCAGAAATTCATCGAGTGGCAGATTACAACACTTAGAGACAATGGCCGAATCATTCAAGGAAGTCATCCAGTTGGATGGTGTCCTGTTGATCAAAACCCAGTATCACAACATGATACAATGGGTGATGTTGAGCCAAAGATTGATGAGAAAAATTTCTTAATTAAATTCAAGTTTGGAGATTACATATTTCCAATTACAACACTCCGACCTGAAACAATCTTTGGAATTACAAACTTGTGGGTTAATCCAAATACTGTTTACAAAAAGATCAAAGCTGATGATGAAAAGTGGATTGTCTCAGCTGAATGTGCAAAGAAATTAGAATTCTTTGGAAAACAGATAACAATAGAAGGAGATATTGCAGGCAGTGAAATCATTGGAAAATCAGCAATAGCCCCACACAATAATCAAGAGATTCCAATCTTTGAAGCAGATTTTGTAGAGCCTGCCATTGGCACAGGACTTGTAATGTCAGTGCCAGCCCATGCACCAAAAGACTATCAGGCATTAATGGATTTGAAGGCAAAAAACCACGAGTTAGCCTCAAAATTAGAGCCCATTCCAATCATAGTAACTGAAGGGTATGGTGAAATCCCAGCAAAAAAGATTTGTGAAAAAATGGGAGTTTCAGACCAATCAGATGAAAAGCTAGAGGAAGCTACAAAGGAATTGTATCTCAAAGAGTTCACAGATGGAAAACTCAATGAGCGATGTGCACAGTTTGATAATGAAAAAGTGCAATTTGGACGAGACAAAATTAGAGTATGGTTACAAGAAAATGGCTCCCTAGAAATATTCCCAGTATTAGAGAATGCACCGGTTCGATGTCGTTGTGGAGCTGAATGTGTTGTCAAAGTACTCAACAATCAGTGGTTTTTGAACTATGGAGATGAAGAGTGGAAGAAGTTAGCTCGTAGTTGTTTTGATGAGATGAACATTCTACCAAATAATATCAAAACAGAGTTTCTAGAAGTAATTGATTGGTTACATGAGCGAGCTTGTGCAAGACAACAAGGACTTGGAACAAAACTACCATGGGATAAGGATTGGATTGTTGAATCATTATCTGATAGTGTCATTTACATGGCATACTATACCATTTCACGATTTGTAAATGAGGGAACAGTTACACCTGAGAAGCTCACCAAAGAGTTCTTTGATTATGTTTTCTTAGATAAAGGGGATGTAGGATTAGCTACAAGTACATCAAAGCTATCTGAGGATGTCATCAATACAATCAAAAAAGAGTTTACTTACTTTTATCCAGTAGATTCAAGACATTCAGGTCGTGATTTGGTACAGAATCACTTATCATTTTTTGTTTTAAATCATGTTGCAATCTTTGAGAAAAAATACTGGCCACAAGAAATTGTTGTCAATGGTAGTGTGATGATGGATGGAGCTAAAATGTCAAAGAGTATGGGAAATATCATTCCACTACGAACTGCAATTAGAGACCATGGAGCAGACCCAATTAGATTAGCAATAATATCATCAGCTGAGTTATTGCAAGATGCCGATTTTAACATGGAATCAGTTTCAGGCATTCAAAGCAAGCTTGAATCATTACTTGAGAAATGTTCCAAGGTAAAACCTGGAGAAATTGGCAATTTGGAGGCCGAAGACAGGTGGATTTTATCAAAATCTCAGAGATTGATATCTCAGGTGACTTCTGCCATAGAAAAGATGAGATTGCGTGAGGCGTTACATGATATTTTGTTCTCATTTGAATCTGATTTGAGCTGGTATCAGAAAAGAGTCAAAGCCAAAGGAAGAGGAAACGTTTCAGGAATATTACATCAGATTAATTCAAGCAGAGTTGCAATGTTGTCCCCATTTGCGCCACATATAGCTGAAGAGATGTGGGAGAAGCTTGGACATTCGGGACTAGCTTCAACTTCAGATTGGCCAGAGTTTTCTACTGACAAAATAGATTCAGCTGCAATACAATCTGAAGAACTACTCAAAGGAACAATAGAAGATATTGCAAATATTATCAAAGTAACTAAGATGACTCCACAAAAAATTGTAATCTATACAGCTAATTCTTTCAAAGCTAAAGTGTATCATAGTATTTTAGAAAAAGTAATGTCAGGTAACACCAACATGGGTGCAGTAATGAAGGATTTGATTGCAAATACAGAAACATCTGAGGTTAAAAAGATGCCAGACTTTGTACAAAAAACAATCAAAGATATTTTGTCTGAACCAACTGAAATCAGACAGATGAAGCTTGAATCAAAAGAATTTGATGAGAAAAGTTTTCTTTCAAATGAATTATCTCAGCTCGGAAAAGAAAATTTTGGAGTAGATGTTACTGTATATTCAGAAACTGATGAGGGAATATATGATCCAAAAGGAAAAGCTAGACATGCAAGACCATTCAAGCCTGCAATTTTGATTGAATAAAAAATTGGGTTTGAAATTGGCAGTGTCAGTAGAACAAGTAGTCTCTAGAAAAGTTCCAATTATACGTAGAATTTTACGGGATGGAAAAGGCTGTAAGAATTAGAAAGTGATCCTAACTCTATTCATCATAGCATTTCTAAGAACAGTATTTGGAAGAATCTCAATAATATTATTTTAAAAAAAACTATTTTTTCTCATTCTTTAATATATCGAGTATTTCGTTATTGCTCTTCATCCAAGTTTTAAGATATGCAAAAAACAGATTTTCTAAATCATCAATTAATCCCTCAAGTTTAGGATTTAAGCGTATATCAGAAAGTTGGTCGTCGAGATTTTCCAAAATTATCTTTATACCATCATTTGAAATCTCTAGCTTCTCAATTGCTTCATCCACACCCATGGATGGCATTAATTTTCATAGATAATAAATGATATTAACTTCACAATGTTACAATTTCAAAAACATCAGAATTTATTCTCAAAAACAACTTCATAAAGAGGCAATTGTCCTCCTCTAGGAGGGGCATCTACCAATTTCTTACCAACTACCACCATCATTACAATTTCATGATCTTCAGGCAAATTGATCATCTTACCAACTGCATCATAATCAAAACCTTTCATAGGACATGTATCATATCCCATAGATTTTGCTGCCAACATTATTGTTTGAGCTACCATTCCACAAGAACGAAACACTTCATCTCGTTGTTGTCGAGGTTTTCCTTTGTAAGAATTTCTCAAAGAATCAACCAAGGTAGTTCGATATTCTTCTGGAATATTTGCCCAATATCTTTCAGGCCGTCTATCCCAAGAATTAAAGTCACCACACAAAATAATTACCAAGGAAGCATCAGATACCTGTTGTTGATCATGTGATAATTTACATAATTTATCTTTGATAGATTGTTCTGTAATAATCACAAACCTCCAGTTTTGAATGTTGTACGATGTTGGTGATAAAATTGCTAATTCTAATAATTGATTTATCTCATCTTTTGTCATCTTGTGATTTTTATCAAAACTTTTGATTGAACGCCTTGACTTTATTGCATCAATTATATCCATAAAAAATAATCTAAAGTAATTTAATAAAAAGGTGATTGAGCTTAAGATCAACTCCTGTGGGATGTTGATGACAACTCTTCGCTTAAGATTAGTAACGCATTGTTATCTGATGACAGCGATTGTCTTAAGGCCTGAAACGTTTGTAATCAGACGATAGACTACCTTTTCAAAAAAACTATTTGATTTTGATATTTAACTGACACTACTTTTTCCTACTAATGAAAATCATCCTAGATGATTGACACTAGCAAAAATTTCAGATAGTGTATTTATTAGGCAAGCATAGATCGCAAAATATCGTGAAGATTGCAGTAATGGGAATGGGAGTAGCTGGATCTTATCTCATGGCCAGATTAAAGAATTCTGAACATAAAGTAGTAGGATATGAAAGGATGACGCAAGAAAAACATGATTCAATTTGTGCATGGGGAACCATTAAACAAGTACTTGATGAATTTTGTAAAAAAACTGGAAGAAATTTTAATGATTTTCTAATTCATGATGGCAAAAGTATGCATGTAAAGATGAACAATGATGTGAAGTTCGATATTGGGTTGCATGGTCTATGTACATATGACAAACTAGGATTAATCAAAGATTTCATTAAAGATTCTAAAATTATCTATGGAGAAGCACCAAAGCTTGAAGAGTTAGAAAAAGAGTATGATATGATAGTTGATTGTACTGGTTTTAATCGAGTTTATCTACCAAAGCTAGGAGAGGATTTTTTCTTACCAACATATGAATACAAAGTAGAATATGAGAATGGACTTCCTTATGATGACTTTTACATTGAACCATTTCCTGGAATGTCTGGATACTTTTGGTATTTTCCGTTAGGAGAGAAATGGGCACATATTGGAGCTGGAGATTACAACAAAAATCACATCAAAGCAACTGATGAGTTTTTGAAGAAACATGGTGGAAAAGTGATTCAAACAAAAGGACGTCCAATAAGATTAGCAACGCCAGATAGATGCAAGCCATATTACCATGGTAAAGTTGTCGGAGTTGGAGAATCTATTGGAACAGTTTATGCATTATTAGGTGAAGGAATCATTCCATCAATGCAATGTGTAGAAATTTTCTTAGAGAACATGCATGATTTTGCAGCATATGAAAAAGCTGTTGAGAAACACTACAAAGTATATGCTAAAGTATTTAATTTTGTTAGGGCAAAAATTCACAAAGACTTTAGTTTCTTTAAGGCATTACCTGATTTTATCACCATATTTCGTTATATGAAAAAACATGAAGATAGATTTGGTATGGATATTAAAATAGGCGACTTGATGAAAGTTGCAAAAGCATAAATTAATTTTCAGATTTACGACGAAAAAGTCTATTTTTAAAAATATCAGGAATTTCAGACTCTATAACGTCATCTTCATTAGTAAATTTCTCAAATTCTTCATATTTGTAAAATCCTAACAGTTTTTTTCATAGAAATAATGAAAGAAAATCTTGCATATAACTAATTTTTCTTAAAAATTTTATAGAAATTATAAAACCTAACCAAAACTAACTGAACCTAATCCTTCCCTATTAGTACGATTTGAAGCCATATTGTAATCATAAATTATTTTAGAATATTCTTTGAATTCTTCTTTCATCGGTTCTAAATTCTCTGCAAGATAAAATCCAGGACAATCACCAGTGAATTGGTAGGTAGCATGCACACGTGCTGTACCTTTCTCATTTTCTAACCAACTTGAAAATGGATAAAGGTAACATACTCCAGGTCTGTCAGGATGCATGCTGCATCCACCTTTTTCATCTAAAAATCTACATGATATGTGTGTTCCATCATCATTTTCTGTTTCATCTTTTTTTCTTTTTAGATTAATTGTAGTCATTGTAGTCATTTGCCCTGAAGGTCCTGGTTCTTGATAAGTAACAGTTAGTGTTTCATTTTTTACAAATTCAGAAGGCTTTTGGTATTTGAGACCCTTTCCAATTGTAATCAAGTCCTCAGATGTCAGTGGAAGTCGACCTTGTCTATCGCAACAGTTATGACAATCAGGCCAAAAGCACTTCCATAAAATGTATTTTTTTTGAGAATTTAGATACGGTACATGAAAGATAACATCTTTTACTTTAATGGGATAGTCAGAGACATCACTAATCTTTCCTAGCATGAATTCACGTAGAATAGGGTCTACATCCCAATCTTTTTGTAATAGATTTAGTGATTCTTCAATTTCCTTTTGAGACAACTATTAAGTTATAACATCTTTTGCAGATGTTATTAATGTTGAGTGAAAAAGGAAAGTACGCTTCGGCTACAGAGAACAGGAGATTTGTATGGTCTGAAATTGTTTGGCCTTTAATTTTAGAAATTAATGATGTTGCATTTTCATTAAAACAATTTCAAAAGAAACGTGATCAAGTATGCAAAGACAAAAACGTTACAATTACTGTTCCATCAAGAGGATTAGTTTCATTAATGCAAAAAGGTATTTTGTTAAAGGAAGGAGACATTTATTCAATTCATTTTAGACTAATTCCATACATGAGATTAAAAGCAGAGTGTGATTATGCAACTGCTATTCATGAAGTTAGAATAAAGTAAGTTTCAGCAAATGATTATATTCTAAAACATCAAAATTTGTCTTGGTAGCCCGATAGTCTAGCGGTCAAATAATATTTTAGATCAAGGATTCTGCCCTCTGGATCTCAAGAGTGGATAGGCGGAGACGGCAGTTCGAATCTGCCTCGGGCTACTCGAAAAATGTTCTATCTAGATGCTTGTGCTATACGTTCTAATTCGTTCTTCTTTTTTACAGAAGGAGCATTTGGATCATTTGATGCTGCAAGTATAAGTTGCTCAGCCATATGTTCTTCAATTGGTTTTGGATTGGAAAATGTTGCTTCTTTAATAGCATCTGAAATGAATTTTAGAGCCAAATCAACTCTTCTAATTGGTGCAACATCAACTGATACGTGGTATACAGTACCACCATAAACAATTCTAGTGGTATCTTCATTTGGTGCAGAAAATTCTACTGCTCTAACTAAAACTTCAATTGGATTTTGTCCAGTTTTTAATGCAATAATATCAAATGCTGTTTTTACAGTGTTGAGTACTTTAGTCTTTTTGCCAGTCATTCTACCAGTATTTTTTGCATATTTTTTTCCAAAGTGCATTGTTTTATTGATTAATCGTTCAACAATGTTTACATCAGCTTTGTTGAATCTTTTTAGAGCTGAGCGACCATATGTGTATGGCAAAATTTGTTTTCTCAATGAAATAGCAGTCTTTAATCCAGGATCTTTTATTTCAATGTCAGATAAATCCCATTTTCTAAATAATAACAAATTTTTTGTTTGTGCCATTTCTATCTCCTTGGTTTCTCTTTCTTTCCAATTACTAACTCGTGAAGTGAGGTACCATTAACTTTGAAAACTTTGAATCTAACTCCAGGGATATCTCCCATTGCACCACCTTGTGTTGCACCCATTCCTTGAATGTGTACTTCATCATGTTCGTCAATAAAGTTCATTGCGCCATCTCGTGGTAGAAATGCGGTAACAGTTTTACCGTTTTTAATTAATTGAACTCTAACACATTTTCTTACAGCAGAGTTTGGTTGTTTTGCTGCAATACCAACTTTTTCTAAAACAATACCTCTTGCTTGAGGTGCTCCTCCAAGAGGATCAGCTTTTTTGTCAATTCCAAGCTCTCTTCTTTTGTAAGTAGAGATTGCCCAGCGTTGTTTTTTCTTTTTAGCAGTCAAAACTCTTCCTGCAAATAATCCAAGTGGTGATTTTCTCAATTATTACATCTCCAATGTTGCTTTTTCAGGACTGTTAATTAGTACACTTGTAATATCAAAATATCGTTTTGCAAGTAGTCTTGCTTTTTCAGCATTCCTGCCTTCTCTTCCAACTACAATTCCTTTTTTTCTTGGGTCTACCATTACAATTGCCTGTTTTGACCCATCCGTTCGTTTATTTATTTTTACTTCAGAAACTAGTTTTGAATTAAGCAGATTAGACAAAAATTTTGCTGGATCATCATCGAATTCTACTAATTCAACATTTCTCTTAACAATATTTTGTAATGATTTGATATGAGTACCACCCTTACCAATTGCAAGCCCCATTTTACCAGAATTTACAACAAAGATTACTCGGTCTTGTTTTTCATCTTCAATACAATCACGCGCAGTAGCACCTGTAACATTTTGGAAAAGGGACATCATACGCATTTGATCAGTTGTGAGTTTGATTGATTGTGTCATGAAAATTCCTTTTTATCTCCGAACAAAAAATGTCTCATTTAAACTTTCATAAAATAAAATGTAACTAATCATTTTTTTCCTCAGCTTTTGTATCTTTTAAAATTGATTTGATGTTAGCGTCAGTAATTGATGTGAATGAAATTGTTGAAATTCTAAATTGCAAGCCGCACAATTTACCTAAAGCGACTGATGTTCCTTGGAAGTTCACTAATGGTATTTTTTCTTTTTTTGCATCTGATTCAATTTTCTCAACCATTTTTTTCTCTACAGATTGAGATAATACAACTAGCTTGGAATTTTTTACAGAGTTCAAAACTTGTTTAGCACCCATTGTTAACTTATCTTCTTTCAGGGCATCTTTCAATGATTTTTCAAGTATCTTACTCATGTTTTACCTTATGACGATCGTCTTCTCAGGGCTTTATAGGTTTATTGAAAAATTAAGCATGATTTAAGGCAGAATACTTAGTTTAGAAAACTAAAAAGAGAACCTAATGTAGAGAATGCAATACTTACTTCTTCAAAAAAATTTGTTGATTTTTGTTTTTTATGATTAATTACATTTGTTTTTTCAAACGATGAAAACTCTTGGGAAGTAGTTTTAATTGATTCTGAATTATCATTAATTTCTTTGTAAACAGGGACGGTAAGCGATAATGCAGTTTCAAGATTTTTTTTGGCAGTTATATAATTTGGATTCTCCGCGAGAATTTCATTGTATAATGAAATAGATTCTTTGATATTTCCTAAATCTGCAAGAGCATTTGCTTTGTTATTTTTTGCAGGTAAAAAGCCAGGATCAATACTAATGGCTTGATCATAGTAAACTATAGCTTCAGAAAAATATCCTAATTTTCCTAAGGCAGAACCTTTGTTAACAAGAATTTCTACATCATTAGGAGTATCAACTAACGATTCATTAAAAAAATTCAATGAACTATTGAATTTACATAATCTATACAGTGCAGGGCCCATTCCATCATAATATGAAATTGTATCAGTAAATATGCTAGAGTCACATTCAAGATTTATTTGATTTAATAATTTTCCTAATTCAATATCTTCTACAGTAAGATTAGTTTGTTTTTTAATTTCAGTATTTGATTCAGGCTTTTCTGAATCGTCAATTATTGAAATTTCATTAAAAAACTTTGAATTATTTGTTTTATCCTCAATTGTTTTTTTAGATGTAGAGATAATTGGTGTTTCAAAAAAAGATTCTTCTATTTTAGTTGGTGTATGTTCATCTAAATCTTTTGTAATTACTTCTTCATTTGTTTCTGGAATTGTTTCTGGAATTGTTTCTGGAATTGTTTCTGGAATTGTTTCTGGAATTGTTTC
>JBHHZR010000038.1:0-11729 GCA_046758125.1 Candidatus Nitrosopumilus sp.
GTCCTCTTGATCCTGAAGATTATGATGGTGACAGAGATGAAGATGGTTGTCCTGACAATTAACATACAATTTTCTCATGCTTCCAAAATTTTCAAGTAGGGCATTTTTAGCTCCAATGGCAGGAGTTAGTGATCCTGCACTTAGGTTACAATGTAAACAAATGGGAGCAGGACTAGTTGTTACTGAATTTACCAATATTCATAGTATTATTGCAAAAGAAAAACAACTCAAAGAAGATTCTAAAACAATTCAAGAGTTTGTCGAATATTCTGAACAAGAACGTCCTCTATCCGTTCAGTTATTTGGTTCTGATCTTTTTACATTAGAAAAGGCTGCAAAAATTGTTGAACCCTATTTTGATATTATTGATTATAACATGGGGTGTCCTGCACCACATATTACTCAACAAATGGCAGGAGGTGCTCTTCTTCAAGAAATGAATCTCACTCAACAAATATTCAGTACACTTGTTAATGCAGTAAAAAAACCAGTAACACTGAAGATTCGTTCTGGAGTAACAAATGCAAGCAGATTTCTCTTTAGAGAAATCAGTGAAATTGCAGAAGATGAAGGAATACAAATGATTACACTTCATCCAAGAACCGTTAGTCAAGGATATTCCGGAAATGCAGATTGGAAGATGATAAAAGAGCTTAAAGAAATATCTAATATTCCAATTGTTGGAAATGGTGACATTACTACTCCTGAAGATGCAAAAACAATGTTTGATGAAACTGGTTGTGACTATGTAATGATTGGTAGAGGTGCAATGGGAAATCCCTTTTTATTTGAACAAATCAATGATTATCTCAAAACTAATTCTTACAAAGAGTATTCTTTCAAAGACAGATTGGATTTATTTTTTGATTATCTGCATCTTACATCTCAATATAAAATCAAATTTGCCAATATCAAAAATCAAGCAATGAGATTTACAAAGGGTATGAAAGGAGGTTCTAAGATACGTTCAAAAATTACATTTTCTAAAAATATTGAAGAATTGGAAAAAATCATGAATGATGTATATACATCATCTTAGAAATTTATTAAATTATTGCTAATTCCTTTACATTTGTTCATGATTTAATCAAAATTGATATTGAATTTTTAAGCAAATTGGACTATTCTTATATATTTCAATATGGCATTTTCTATATGAAATTAGGAGTTGAATCTTAATTGGCAACAGCTTATGTTCTCATAAACTGTGAGTTAGGTTCTGAGGAAGCAGTAATTTCAGAACTAAAATCTATTGAAGGTGTTGTTGAAGTACATGGTACATTTGGTGCATATGATATCTTGGCTAAAGTAGAATCTGCTCAAGTAGAGGCACTACGTGAAACAATTACATGGAAAATTAGAAAAATCCCAAAAATCAGATCCACTCTAACATTAATGGGAATTCAAGGGCAACAATAACTCTTCAAAATCCTCTGCTTTTATACTTAGATTGCAACACAATACTATCCCTTCAAAAACATGTCCCCCAAAGGGATACCGCACTGAGAGGAGTAGTGACCCTCTCAGTAGAATTATTCTAAACAAAATTGTAATAAAAGAAAATGATTAGAGGGCTTCAGAACCACTCTTTTTTGATGCGATATTTAAAACGCTATCTACGTTGCTTACAACTACAATTCCGTCTCCGCCTTTTCCTGTAAAAGCTGCATCTGCAATAGCTGTGGAAACTTTTTCTACATCTGAATCATCCACAATTGTTGTTACTGTTGCAACGCTATTGTATTCCTTTGTGACAGTACCAGTTCCTCTTCCTACTCTAACTTGCTGTCTTGCTCCAGAACCTCTACCATTACCTTCCATGATGGTAAATCCTCCTACAATGTCGTTAATTGCATCGGATACAGCACCTATTTTGGTTGCTTGAATAGTTACCTCAATTCGTTTCATTTGAATTGATTTTTCTCTATCGTTTAAAAACAATCATATGTTTTTATTCAAATTTTGTGATACAATCGAGTAATTGGTTATTTCATAATCCTCTGACCTTTTTTAGTATCAGAAAAAAAGAAAAATTATGAAAAGTGATGAAAAAAGATCTCATAGGCTAAATTATCTTTTGAAATATTATTTGACAAATCCTAAAGAAAGTGATCTATATCAAAGAGCCAAACAAATGGGCGTTTCTGATTCTACGGCAAAAGATTACATTAGAACCGTCATCATACAAGCTCAAAAAATCTATTCAAAATAATTTTGTGCATATACTCCATTCGTTCATATCTAATTTTCATAACGAATCATTAGAAATCTTAAACAAGGTATTCATAAATAATCAATAGGAGAGAAAAAAACATGGCTGATGATTCATTATTTGATGATGTAAAAGCACTTTTAGACAAAGATTTTGGCGATGACAGAATTCTAAAGCAAATTTTTAGAGCATGTGAAAATAATGAAGTCATTAGTAATTATGAAAGAAATTATGTTAGAAAATTAGCAGAAAAACATCTAGGAAAAAGACCAGAACCTGAACCAAACAATACAACTATTGAAGAAAAGCCTAGAGTTCCAGATGTTGTTATTCCAGAAATAACTACTCAAAAAACTCAGATGGTTCAGTCCGAGCCTCCACGAATAAAATATTCTAGCTCAAAAAATTCAAAAATTATGTTAGGAGTAGGAGGAATTGCTTTAGTAATTATTATTGCAGTAGCAGTTTCATTTAATGGAATATCTAATGGGTCTACAATTAAAGTAGAGACACCAACAACTTCTGCTCCGTTTTCATTATCTATTAAAACTGATTTATCATCATATGACAATAAAGATCTAATATCAATTAGCGGCATGTCTGATACATCTGGAAATGTTAATCTTTCAATTGAGAATCAAAACAACGAACTTGTTTGGGCAGAACAAGTTTCTCTAAAAAGTGATGGAAAGTACTCAACATTAGCTATTGCTGGTGGACCAGGATGGGAAAGTTCTGGTACCTATACAATTAAAGTAGATAACGGCAAAGAAACAAAATCAAGTACATTTTCATTTACTGCATAAATTTTTCAAATTCCTTCCAATGTGAATCAACTAATTCCCTAAACCTCTCTACACTAATTTCTTCCATGTATTCACGATAAACTATGAATTTGTTTTGTCTACTTGATTCTGTATCATAAATGTCAATAGTGTTTTTTGGAATTGCTCCAGATTTCCATTGATTCATCTCAAAAACCCATATCATTGAATCTGGATCTGAAAAATCAATATCATCACATCCAACAACATAAAGATAACATTTTGTTGCATTGTTTAATTTTTCATGTAATTTTTCATATGCTATCATTTGACCTTTAGCAATGTTGATCTTATCATTATGAAATCCTTTGAATTCTAATATCACAAAACCCCCATTATGCTCAATTAACCAATCAATATCAGTCCCTCCTGAGGTTAGCATCCCATTTACAATTAAATCACCTAACACTTCTCTTCCACGAGTAAATTCCGCTTCATCAAAAATCTGATACTTTGCTTTTGGGCTTTTGCGAGTTTGTTGAGAAAATTGTTTCGATTGAATTGGATTTTTCTTTTCATATAGTGTATCAATCAAATCACTAGTTTCATTAGCCATAATTTTGGAGTTTCCAACTTGATGTTAAGAAAGTTTGTAAAATTTAGTACAGCTCTATGATTTTTCTGATTTATCTACAGAAAAATTCTCCACCTGATCCTTTATACAAAACGAAATATTCATCTGGATTCTTTCTATCTTTTTTTGCTTTCAAGGCATCTTGATACATTTCAAAATGTTCTATTAAATACAATTGATTTCCAGGCTCTGCAAAATAATCTATTCCAATTAAATCAAATCCTGTTTTAGGAGTTAAGTTGATCTTTTCTTTTTCAAAAACATCTTTAGTCAATTTCTAATATAATGAAATATGAGTTCAAAAAATCATTGATCGTAGATCATCAGATTCTTTTCTTCTAATAGTGAATGTAAATTATGTACTGAACGATACACATCAGATTCTTTTTTAGCTCCAGTACATACCAATTTTCCTGATGCAAATAACAAGATTACAGTTTTTGGATCTAACATTCTATGAATAAGTCCTGGAAATTGTTCTGGTTCATACATACTTCTTGGTAATGTTCTTGCTGCTTTTTCTAAATGAATTTTTCCACCTAGGTTAATTGCTGCCACTATATTTTGAACTGTAATTACTGCATCATTTTTTATTTTGATTTTACCTTTTCGTAGTTTTTGAACAACCGTATTGACAGCTTTTATTGCCATGTCTTCTGATTTAGCTCCAGTACATACCATTTTCCCTGTTCTAAAAATCAAAGTTGCAGTTCTAGGATTACTTAACCTAAAAACTAATCCTGGAAATTGTTCAGGATGATATTCAGTATCTGAAAATTTTTCTGTGATTTCATTTAGATCAATTTTTTGTTCAACTGATGCAGATGCAACAACATTTTCAACACTAACAATGGGCTTTGTTTGAGGCATGTCAAGGGACTTTAAATAGCCCTTTATATATACTAGTCAGATTTTTCTGAAAATTTTTGGATTAATGATGTCCAATCCATTGATAACGATATTCTTCATCAATGATGTCTGTAACAATTTCTTTGTTTTTGATTTTTGTTTTAGGAACTTCAAAGAATCTTAGTTGTCCTTTGCAAGGAATAGGAATTCGAAATGGTTTTGCATTTTTTATCATAAATCCATATGTTCTATTGTGAAAATCTTTTGAAGCAAAATGAAATTTTTGATCTGTTTTTACATCTTTTGTTGAATTGTATTTTTTTACATCATAAAGTTCAGCTTTTCCAATAATTGCACCCGTAACAAATTTTTTATTTATTTTTAATCTCTTACACTCTTCTGTTCGAATTTTTAATGGAGAATGAATTAAAAATTCTCCACGAAAATTTGTATTCCAAGTTCTTAACTCAATATTTTTTTTACCTGAAATTATTAAATCTGCAAATGGTTGAGAGACTGAAAGACATTTCAAGACATTATTCTCTGGCTATTTGGATATATTCGCCTGGGTTCTTCCCCCTTCCTTCAGGCAAATCTGTTATTCCGCCATTCAAACTTTGAGTAATTATTCCCTTACTGGCTAAAACTTGAGCTGTCATTAATGATGTATTTCCTGCCATACAGACTAACAATGATTTTCCTTTAAAACCATCTAATTCTTTATTAAACTCCTCTGGAATTTGTTGTGTTGATAATAACTGATTGATAGTTCTAGCTTTAGGTATTACAATTTTTGATTTATCAACTCCTAATGATTTTGCAATCATTTCAATTCCTTTTTCACGTGGAGTATATTGAGTATGAACCCAAATAATTTTATCATAATCTTCTGCCACCGATGCAGCATCTTCCAATGAAATTCTAATTGGAAGCTTATCTTGTGATATCTGTTCAAAATTCTTTTTATATTTTCCAATTCCATCAGCTACTATCACTACAAATTTCTTGGCTTGTCCAGAATTTGCCATCTCTAATGCTGAATAAAGCTCTAATGCAGTACTTTCTCCAATATCGTGACCTTTTTCTACAAAAAATTTGAGAAGGATTTTTGCTTTTTCAAAATCAATTACATGCTCTATATATGATTCTGGTTTGTACAGGGTTAAGCCCTCTGCTTTAGATTTAGTTCTAATTCCTGCAACATCTTGACCTAGAGGAGGAAATACCACATGTACTGATTTTTTATTGTATTTTTGAGACATGTATTGACTTAAACCCCCTGATGTTCCACCAGTTCCAAATGAACAAATGATTTCATAATCTTCTAGAGAATCCCCTTTTTCATGTAATTGCTGATCAATCTCAGGTGCAGTTACAGTTCTATGAACGTCAACATTCAATTCGTTATCGTATTGTTTTGGGCAGAACATATTGTAAATCTCTGCAAGAAATCTTGCTAAATTAATAATATCTTGTTTAGCTAATAGTTTCTCTATTTCTTCCAGATTTTTATCAAAAGTTTCAGGATCAAATCCCATCTCTGTTAACTGTGAACGAATATTTGCAGCAGTTGCCTTAGCAGCTAATTCATCTGCTTTATTTTCCATTCCAGGAGCTGGGCAAATATCCATGTCTAAATCAATTATTCTGATATTTTCATTTCTTAATTCTTTAAAGACTCCTTCTTGTAGTTTTCTTGAAACAAGTGCAACAACAGTTACTCCAAGTTTTGATAATAGACCAAGTGCAATTCCAAAGTTTCCTGAGGTAGCTTCAATAACTGTTCGTTTTCCATTACATTTACCAGATTTGATTGCTTCATGAATGATGTGAGAGGCAGCTCTTACTTTGATTGAACCACTAAGTAATTCTGAATCAAATTTTCCATAAACTTTCAAATCTCTATCCTCAAGGTCTACTTTAAAGATGTTTTTTGCACATTCTTTCAAATCTTCAGTAAGATCAACAAGTGGTGTTGTGTTAACAATCTTATCTCCTTCCACATGAGGAATTTTATTCCATATTTCTTGCTCAAATTTTTGTAACAGAGAAATATCTGTACTGCTCTGAGTTTCTGCCAAAATCTTACACCTCTTATCTGATTTATTACAATCTCAATAAAATATCTATAGAAAATTAGTTCAGCCTATTTTTGATTCTATACATCTAAAATTCTGATGACTTTATTTGGAATGTCTCGCAATCTGCTAACTGCCATAGTTTTTTCGTATCCTAAATGTCTGAGATTGTTTGCTATTGTAGTTGCCCTAACAATACTTGGACCTAGTCCCATAGCCACCATCTTGATACCTAATCCTTTGAGGGATTTTGTCATATTTCTAACGGCATCAGGATCTGATGGTTCTCCATCAGTTAGTGTTAAGAAAATATTTGGTCGTTTTGATTGTAGAGTGGGAAACATTTTACCGTAAACTTCTGCTAATGGTGTTGAACCATTGGCAACAATTTGTGCTAATCGTTTTGCAGTAACGTTATTCCATTTTATGTTGTCTGGTTTAATTGACCAACAAACAACAGATCGGTTTTGAGTACTAAATGCATAAACTGCAAATCTTACTTTAAGAAAAGATAGAACTTCACAAAGTGCAAGAGTTGCTTTTTTGTATTCTAGAGCATCTGATGCAATACTTGATGAATGATCTAATAATATCACAATTTTGGTTTTAATGGTTTTTTTAAAATCTGTAAAAAACGGCTCATGACCTTCAATAAAATTTTCTTCGTCAAACTCATCTCCAGATTTTAGGTGTTGTTCTTTCCAACCCGATTTCCATTCCTTAAATTTAGTCTTTAATCCATTAATCAAACTCATATCATAGATTACTGTTTCATCAACATTCTTTGTAGAAGGAATTTGGATCCCTACTGCTTCTGGTGTCAATCCTTTATTCTTAGTTTTTTTGTGTTCATCAAGTAATACTTTGTACTCATCATAAACATCATCTCCTCTTAGTATAGCTGAAGAATCAACTAAACCAAAGTCCCCTTCTTTGTTTTTAGAAATTATTTTTAGAAATTTTTTTAGTTCTTCTTCTGATAGTGGCATTCCAGATTTCATAAAAGGTAAAGATACTGGTATTGTAAGAAGTGAATCAATATCTAAAATCTTGACTATCTCACTTACGTTTTTCTCAAGCCAATTAGTATCGTGATTTTCCTCAACTGCTTTGTTGACAATTTTTTTTGCAAACTCTGTTGCTTTTTTCACTTTTTCAAAATGACTCGATTGAATTTCTCCTTTAATTATGCCAAACATGAAATATTGATAAAATGCCTCTACAATTCTTGCTTTTCCATATACTGCATTAAGTTGAGGTCTAGATACAAGCATGTAGGCATAATTAAAGATAATTTCGTCATCCATTCCCTTCCAAATTTTTCTGCCTAATTGTTCAATTCTTTGGGTTTCCATTGTATTGAGAATGAATCCAAATGCATGATCATTACTGAGAATTTTTTTACAAAATTTTATTCTCATTGATTCATACCATAATGATGTTCTAAATTGACGATACCTTTGAAAACCATTTCCAATTCTTTTTTCTAATGGTGTTAAGATTACTTTGTTTTCATTAAGCCTTGTTCTTGTTTCTACTTTGTCTGATATCTCAACAACAATCTTCTCTTTTTCAGACCATCTTCTTACAAGAAAGGTAGCAATCTCTACTAAAGATTCATTTTGAAGTTGAAGGGCCTGCATTTAGTTTCCAAACATTGATGTAATGATGTCGTTTACTTTTTGATATTCTATATTGCCCCACTGTGTGTAAACATTTCCAAAAACAAAATTAGCTGCTTCTTTAGGAGACATGCCTTTATCCAATAATTTTCCAAACGCAATTGTTTCTCTTAAGCTTGGAGAATAGAACAGTTCTTCAACAGCAGCAGCTTGTCTTAATGTATTTGCAAGTTTTATTACTTGAATAATTTCTGATTCATGTTCTCCTGAAACATATTTTTTTACAATTTCTAACTCTACATCTTCTGGTGGATATTCTAATCTAATTCTTACTGGAAATCTACTTAGTAACTGTGGTGGAAGTTCTTTTGTTCCACTATGAGTTAATGGATTTATAGTTGCAACAACAAACCAATTTTCTGTTGCTTTGACTACTTCACCTGTTGATTCTTTTAATGCAATCTGTCGTCTGTCATCTAATGCTTCATCTAATCTTAACAAAACATCAGCTTCGGCTGAATTAATCTCATCTAAATAGAGTAAGCCTCCTTCTCTCATTGATTTTACCAAAAGTCCTTCATCGAAACTCACAGTTCCATCCGTAAGCGTTTTTGTACCGATTAAGTGGCTTTCTCTAGTTCTGAGACTAAAATTGATAGATTCAAGGCTGAGATTCTTCTTTTTTGCAAAATCTCTTACTAGGGATGTTTTTCCTGTTCCCTTTGGTCCTATAATAAGCACAAAAAGACCAGCATCATATGCCTTATTCATAATTTGAATTGAATTATTCCAATCAAGATACTGTACTTCTTCCAAAGTATGTTTTCATTGATTTCAACAATATTTAATATTAGATCTACTTTCCAAATGCTTCTACTTTTGCAAATGCTGCATCCATTCTTTGATGAAGTGTTTTATTCCATTCATCAAAACCAGAAGGATCTTTTGGATAATTGTAATAATGTTCTACTAACCATTTATTTTCGCCTGATGTGAATTTCAGACCATCTGCAACTGTCTTATTCATTGCACCTCTAATGATCATTTCAATCTTTCCTAACCCTGAAAAGTCTGGATGCTCGCCCTTGCTAATAGATTCAACATCTAGATTTCCCAAAAAGTGTTTCATTCCATAACTAATTTGATCATTAGTCATTTGTTGTACTAATCTTCTAAAGAGTTCTAAACCTGCAGTTTTGTATCCATATTCTTTGATAAAGTCAAGATTGTATTGCCAAAGACCTGTTTCTGAAACATCATTTGCTTCAATTGCTTGAACTACATTGTTGCCAAGAATTGTACCTGCAATTAATGCAGGACCAATGCCTCCTGCATCAATTGGTTTTGGCATCCATGCAGAATCTCCAACCATAACATATCCTCCAGACACCATACAATCATTTTGTCTTCTAACTGAAACTTGGAAAATTCCAGAATTATTGTTAATGTCTTCAGGGTCTTCTGATAGCCTTGGATTTTTGATTGCTTTGTTTCTTTGAAGATATTCATCCATCAATGACTGAACATTATCTTTCTTGCCTAACCTGTTGTTTCTTCTTTCTAAAAGTGATTTTTCAACTCCTAAACCAATATTGACTTTGTTATCTGCCTTAGGAAATACCCATCCATATCCACCAGGTGCAATGTCTTGATCTAAATGAATTATACAATAATCAAGGTCAAATTCTGAAAGATCTTTTTCTCCTTGATCAAAATACATAATGTATCGACCTGTAGATTCCAAATCTCGTCTATCAATTCTTTTTTCAACTTTTGTTGAATTTTGGAGTCCATTTCTAAGCATGGATGTAACCCCAGTTGCATCAACTACAATTTTTGATGTTTTCTTGAAGGGTTGTTTTGTTTTATTATCAATTCCTTGAATTCCTACTGCTTGTTGCCCTTCATAAATTAATCCTGTAATGTTTATCTCAAATTCAAACTCAATTCCAATTTTTCTACATCTCTCATTTTGAATTTCAGGAAGTTTTTGACGATTCAACATGTATCCTGCACCATCAAATGGAATTGCAGTTTCTTTGTCTGGCGAAAATGCCATGACTCCTTTTACATCATGTTCAATTTCTGGTCTAGTCCATTCTACTTTGATTCTTTCTGTCATAAAATCAACTGCTTCTTTGGAACATGCATCTCCACAAACCCAACCTGCTAATGATTTTCTACCAGGTAAAAATTCTGTATTTCTATCAACAACTAAAATCTTCAAATTTTGATTTGAATAATGAGAAATAGCTTGTGCTGTAATCGTTCCTGCAAGACCTCCCCCAGCAACTATCACATCATAATCTGCCACGATAATGAGGTTCGTCCATCCGTATTTAAAATAATACCATGAAAGAATGTAAGGATTTCATATGATGAAATAAATGATCTATTCAAAAATGGGGTCGGTTCGTCGCGGCGTCTTCAAAGCTATTGCTCAGACTGGAGCGGCTGTTATTTCCTCATTCCCGAATTAAATAATTCAATTATTCCTATTTAATCTAGTTGGCAATTTGAAAAATTTCTGTAAATGTTTTGACCGTATCTTTTTTGTTATAGATTGGAGTGTGAATTTTTAATTTTATAGTGTCTTTTTCTCCAAATACAAGATTTCCTTTGATTAATTCTTGTTTATCTAATCTCATATGAAATCTAGAATCTACTGTCCTTTCTTCAATTTCTTCAACCAATTCATTGATTTGCTCCATGGATAACAATTCAAGAAATTTTTTCATAAAGTTTTGAGCCTGTTTTTTTACAATTTTTGCATTTAACATGATTATTGGATTATCAAAATGTCCTGTGGTATTATTAATTGTAAAATCCTCTTCTTTAAGATCTAAATATTCTTCAAAAGCTTGAAAGATTTTTGAAATGTCTTCAGTCGCATGAACAATTACATCAATTGTTACTTCTATCTTATCAATCATAATTGTAAAAGAATATTTCTTGTTGTTTATGCTTCAAGTAATATTGTTTCTTTCTCTGCAGTTCTGATGAGTTTTACTTTCTCAAGACCTACATGTCTTACTCTAATGACTTTCTTGAATGCTGCCATGATATCTGAATTAATTTTGCTATAACAAGTAGCTTGAACAAATTGTTCAACTGTCATATCTGAAACTGTCTTGTTAATTACATCTCTTGCAATTAATCTTAGAGCATGTTTTCTAGATGTGTTTAATTGTCTATGTGTAAGAGCAATCACTTTAATTCTGAAGATGTATCCATCTTTTGTTTTGATATCAATAATAAAATTAATTTTTGACGAACCACGTCTAACTAAACTACGCAAAAATTCTTTGGAATATTCAAATCTCTTAAAAATTGTTGATGCTTTATCGCCATCTACTTTGTTAATCTGGAAGTAAATTTTGTATTGATGTTGTGAAGGATCTCCTTTTAGAATATCATAAAGTGTAACTTCTAAAACTCTACCTACAGCATTTTCATCATCTGTAATTGGAACATAAGCTATTGGGACATTGTTGAATGAATCTGGGGCATTTACTGTAACCCAGCGTTTTTCTCTCCACTTGTCTTTTACTCGACCTTTTCTACGTGCCA
>JBHHZR010000039.1:0-11309 GCA_046758125.1 Candidatus Nitrosopumilus sp.
ATAGTGCGAACGCTTGCGGAGCGTTAGGTCGTCGGTTCGAATCCGACCGAGCCCGCTTCTTTTATTATTGATAAACACTATCGTACTTTGTGAAATTTGAATTAACTTTATTCTTTGTAATTTTTGTTATTTTTTCAATTGGAATTATTTATTTTTCTGAAATTTACGCTGAACAGGCTACTGGAAAATCTGCTTGGGAGGTAATGTCAGACAAAGTATGTGGTGATAAGTTGTGCTCTGCTACAGAATTTGCTTCTCCTATTGCAACTATTGCCTATTTCCCACCTCCACTTAAACAAATCAGAGATGGTCAAGATCCTGCAAATGTTACTTGCACTGAAGGCAAAGTACTTGTACTAAAACAGTCAAACGGCATGCCTGCATGTCTTAATCTTTCTAGCGTTGAAAAATTAATTACGCGAGGTTGGGCAATTCACATTTTACCTGACTATTCTAATCAAAATAATAATTCTGAAATTTTTGCACTTGGAAAATATGCAGTAGAATCTGAAATTGTAAAATATTTTGACGATACATCAGGATACTTGGCAAAACCTACTATTGATACAACATTTCCTGCAATTGTTATGATTCATGAATGGTGGGGATTAAATGATAACATAAAAGAAATGGCAGACAAGCTTGCATCACATGGATATGTTGTTTTAGCAGTTGATCTTTATGATGGAAATATAGCTACAACCTCAGAGCAAGCAAGACAACTAATCACTTCATATGATTCAGAGCAAGGACTCCAAAACATGAACTCTGCTATATTTTACTTGGATGAAAATTTCTCTTCAGAAAAGATTGGTTCTATTGGTTGGTGCTTTGGTGGTGGACAATCTCTTCAACTTGGTCTAAACAACGATGAAATGGATGCCACTGTAATTTACTATGGAAGTCTTGTAACTGATACCAAAACCCTTTCTTCAATCAAATGGCCAGTACTGGGAATCTTTGCTGAACTGGATAAAGGAATTACCATCGACACTGTAAATGAGTTTGAATCTTCATTAGATGAATTAGACATTCAAAATTACATTAACATCTATTCTGGTGTTGATCATGCTTTTGCAAATCCATCTGGTGAAAGATATGCCCCTGAAGCATCAAAAGATGCATGGAACAAAACTATCGCCTTTTTAGAATCAACTCTAAAGTAGTACTTGACTCATTTTTATGAATATCTTAAATAATACTATTCAAAATTAAGTTAATGTGCAATCCTTCTTCAACTTTGGTAAAAGATATAATGAAAAAAACATTGATTTTTGTCAACCCAGATACTACCGTATTTCAAATAGCAAAGATGATGGAACAAGGAGGAATAAGTGCAATTTTTGTCAAAGAAAATGAAACTTTTGTTGGAATCGTCACAGATAGAGATTTTGCCATAAAAATTGCTGTCAACAAGCTCTCATTTGATATTACTGCGAAACAAGTAATGTCTTCTCCATTGATAACAATTGATCATAACAAACCTATTTCTGAAGCTGCAAAACTTATGGGTGATAAAAAAATTAGAAAACTTGCAGTATCTGATAATGAACAAATTGTTGGCATCCTCAGATCTATTGATTTGGTAAAATATCTTGCCGAAGTTTAAAACGTATTTGTCTTTTTAAGAAATATTGTCACAGTTGCCATGTATATTGCAGTTGAAATGATCTCTGAAATCAACGATGCTAAATATGGCTCTATTCCAATCTCTAAAAAATAAAATAACGTTGGCCATCTTGTAACAAGATAGACTATTTCTCCTACTCCAAATGATGAGACAATAACTAGCAATTCTTTTTTGATCAAACTTGATTTCATGGTTTGATAGCGTTTTTTGTTATCCCAGTAAAACAAACATGAAAAAATTCCAAAGTATGCAACATACCCAATAATTATTGTAAATGTTGTGTTTAGATAATTTTCATAATCTGCTAATAGTTGAGCAGCTACTGCAGATAGTGACGCAGAAGCAATAAAGCAAATTAGAAAACTACGATTAATCTGTAATAATTGCTGGTTTAGATTCATAATTATTTTAACTTGATAACTAATATTTTGAATTAACTAATATACAAACTATGAAAAAAAGATGCAAATGGGCAAATGATGAACCAAATCTAACGTATCATGATAACGAGTGGGGAAAGCCACAACATGACGATCAAAAATTATTTGAATTTTTAATATTAGAGGGAGCTCAAGCTGGCTTTTCTTGGGTTACTATTCTCAAACGCAGAGATGGCTATAGAAAGGCGTTTTCTGATTTTAATGCAGAAAAAGTCTCAAAATACACTCAAAAAGACATTGAAAAACTACTTCAAGACGAATCAATTATTCGAAATAGACTCAAAATTACATCTGCAATCAATAATGCAAAACAGTTTCTCAAAGTCCAAGAAGAATTTGGCACATTTAATGACTATCTTTGGGGTTTTGTGAATTTCAAACCAATCAAAAATAAATTCAAAAGACTCTCCGATCTTCCAGTATCCACTGAGATCTCAGAAAAGCTTAGCCAAGATCTCAAAAAACGTGAATTTAATTTTGTTGGACCAATAATTTGTTATGCGTTAATGCAGGCAATTGGCATGGTAAATGATCATACTTCTGAATGCTTTATGTATCAAAAATGATTTTAATTACTTTACAATTATTGAGTCATTTTCTTGATAGCGTCTTCATAATAGTTCATTGGAACTATCTTTACAGTACTTACAGACGAAATTCCAACTTCAATGCAGAGCTTTTCAATATCATGTGAATTTTGTGCATCTAAAATTATTATCCATTCATGTTCTAAAACTGACATGTAAAATCCAATAATTCTCGTAATGTTAAATTTTGTTAAATTAGATTCTATCTTGTCTTGAATTTGCAAAAACATCTCTTTGCTCTTTTCATTGTTTAATGGACATGATTCTGGACTGTGTACTGCAAAAATCCCAAATAACATGTTAGAATTTATTTTTCACTATTATTTAACTTTGAATTATTTTGTAAAATAATTTTTTATTCTTTTATTGACCTTAAATATTGATATTAAAATTATGAAATTCAATGAAAAACTATCTCATTTTTCAAAGACAGCTGGCCCTGGGGTGTTATTTGCAAGTACCGCGATTGGTGTTTCTCATCTAGTACAATCAACTAGGGCAGGTGCTGATTTTGGTTTACTGATTTTAGGATTTGTTATTTTAGTAACTTTGTTAAAGTATCCTTTCTTTGAGTATGGTTCTCGTTATGCAAACTCTACTCAAACAAGTATAATTGATGGTTACAAGAAACTTGGTACTCCTGCACTATGGTTGTATTTTCTATTAACTATTGGTTCAATGTTTTTTGTAACAGGAGCTGTAGGCTTTGTAACTGCAGGATTTTTTGAGAATTTATTTGGAATAGATTTTCTTGGAGAGTTTACAATCATCATTTTATTTGGAATATGTGTTTCAATTTTAGCTATTGGTAAATACAATGCTCTTGATAGTTTGATTAAGATTGTTGCAATTGTTCTTGTAATCTCAACTGTTTCAGCATTTTTGTTAACCCTATGGAATGGACCAATCGAACCAGTTTCTAATTTTCTACCTAAAGAATTGTGGACTGCATCTGGCATCTTTTTCTTATTGGCATTAATGGGTTGGATGCCAACTGCAGTTGATCTTTCTAGCTGGAATAGTTTGTGGACATTAGAGAGAATAAAACAGACAAACTATAAACCAAAATTAAAAGAAACTCTCTTTGAATTTCGTCTAGCCTATTTCATTACTGGTATTCTTGCAATAATGTTTGTCACATTAGGCGCTTTCATCTTTTATGGTTCTGGTGAAGAATTACCAAACAACAATGCATATTTTGCACAAAAAATTGTAACACTGTATACACAAACTATTGGTGATTGGAGTTATGTAATAATCTCCGCTTCAGCATTTACTGTAATGTTTGGAACCATTCTTGCAGTCTTTGATGGATATTCAAGAGCGTTGCAAAGAACCGTTGAATTAATTTTTACTAAAAAAGAGCAAACAATTCGTACAAAAATACGTGCTTTTTACATAATGTTCTTACTTATGTTGTCTATTGGTTCTCTGATTGTAGTTTTTCAATTTGGTGATAATCTCAAGGCCCTAGTTGATTTTGCAACTGTTTTGTCTTTTGTTATTGCACCAATTATTGCAATCTTTAACTATCGATTAGTTACAGGAAAGTATCTGGATAGGGGTGCTCAACCATCTATTTATCTTAAAGTGTTAAGTTTATCTGGAATTATATTTTTGATTGGTTTTGCTGTTGTTTTTGTTATTACTCGATTTTATAGTTTTTAGTTCTGTTTTTGGTTCAAATCTTCAAGAATTAGAACCATAAATTTAAGCCGTTCCTCTTGAAACCCCTTAGGCTCAATTTTAGCAAGTTTTTTTAATATAGACAAATGAGTATTGTTGAAAAGCATGAACATTTCTGCAAAAATGAAAAAAGCACTAAATGATCAAGTTGCACTAGAGGCTGCAGCTTCTAACAGTTACTTGGCAATGGCATCATGGTGTGAAGTAACAGGATATCAAGGCGGTGCA
Organism: Candidatus Nitrosopumilus sp.; assembly: GCA_046758125.1. Taxonomy (GTDB): domain Archaea; phylum Thermoproteota; class Nitrososphaeria; order Nitrososphaerales; family Nitrosopumilaceae; genus Nitrosopumilus. The sequence continues at coordinate 4,572 of JBHHZR010000039.1, forward strand.
GATTATTTCTATGCCCAATCAGATGAAGAAAGAACTCACATGCTCAAAGTTGTTCACTATCTTAATGATGTGGGTGCAACTGCAACAATTCCTGCAACAAAAGCTCCTACAAGCTCTTACAAATCACTTGAAGGATTAATCAAGACTGCACTAAAAAATGAACAAACAGTTACAAAAGCAATTTACAAAATGGTAGAGATTGCACAAAAAGAAAAAGATCATTCTACATATGCATTTCTAGAATGGTTTGTCAACGAACAAGTTCAAGAAGAAACAAAATTTGAAACATTATTGCAAAAGTTTGATCTCATTGGTCGAGATAAATTAGCAATAAATGAGATCGACAAGATTCTAACATCAGATGCAGCAACCCCTTCAGAAACTGCATAGAAACTATTTTTTCTAAAATAATTAATATCCCGTTCTTTTCAGTCATATCATGACAGTTATTGTTACAAGAAAACCAGGTGGAATCACACAACTATTCAATACTGAAACAGGTCGTGTCACTTACAAATGCAAAACAGAATCTGCTTACATGTTAATTGAAGCCTTTGGTGGAATTGTAAAGTTTAATCAAAAAGGTGCAATGGCAACAGTTACTGGACATATTACAAATCTTGAATCCTGTGATGTTCTCAAAAAAGGACATCCTAATTACAAAGAAGCACTAATGCAAATCATCTCCGCACACAAAGAATTTGCTAAAAACATCTCTGATTCTCACCAAAATGATATTCAAGAATTTGAAAACATGCTATCTAGTCTTTAATTTTGAAATTTTTCACATTTGCATCCTCTAACTAGGCATTTTCCATTGCCCTCCATGTGAATGGAGTTGTTACGGTAACATCCAATTTCCTTATTAGAGCATTTCATTTCTTATGAAATTGTGTACTTTATTCAGTAAATGAGTTTCTTATTTTGTCATGAACCCTGCCAATGTGTAATGCTAGTTCGACGACCTCACTACCAAAATCTTTTCCACAAAAACTACATTCGAATTTGAATTGAGTTGACAAGATCTATCCGATCTGAAATGTAGTATTAAAGAATATCTGATCTATCTAGCCATAAATTAAGCAATGTTCACATTCACAATTTTCTTGTTGTTTTGTTTTCTTCAAACATTTTTTGTGTTGCCCTGCTTGACATTGAACACAAATCTCATCAATGTTATCAACACTTGTATATTTTTTAGATTGATCAAATCCAAAACCTCCGTCTTGTGGTCCAACCATATTATTATTTCATTGACGTAGTATTTTTACTTCACTGATTTATTGCTAATTTTATGGTGTCTTGCAATTCATTTTTGTGCGTTTCAATGATTCCTCGTATCTCAAAAGTATCAATATAACTTCCAGTGGATGAACGTGTTGCTTTCAACAAATAATGTAAAGAACCTTCTTCAATTTTTCCGACATAGTATCCATAAAGAAAATCTAATTCATTATCACACTTCCAAATTTGTTTGATATTTGGAAATGTTTGTTTTATTTCAGTTGGTATTTCTTGAATTCTTCTTTTGATGTATTGATCAAGTGATTTTCTAATAAAAGAATCTTGAAGCAATTTGAATTTTATTTGGCAACACTTGTTTTTAGTCCTTATCTTTTTCATCTGACTTTTCTTTATCTGGTTTATCCCACATGTGCATAGTTCCACGAATCATAAATGAACCTACTATGATTGCAACTAATCCTCCAACAATAAACATGAAAAATTTTCCAACATCTTTGATGCTTGCCACTATATCCTAATTTACCATTAATCTAATTATAATTGTCTAGGAAAATCAATTAGATTCAATAGTGAGTTTGTAGAATTCTATTCATAATGTCTAAGGGTAAACAGATCGCCATTTGGGTTGGAATTATTGGTGGTGGGATTGGATTTTTCTTCTTTTCTCAGATCGCAGCTGAGGTTATGAGATAATTCTCAAAACTAATTACATTGTAGTTATTTGTAGTAACGATTACCATGATTACTCAAGAGATCAAAGATTTTTTGGAAGTTCAAAAGCTTGGTTATGTAGCAACTGTCTCATCTAATGGCAAACCAAATCTTTCTCCAAAGGGAACTATTGTTGGTTGGACAAAAAAAACATTAGCATTTGCAGATATTCGCTCACCTGATACAATCAAGAATTTACAAAATAACCCCCATGTGGAAATCAATGTAATTGATCCTCTTTTGAGAAAAGGTTATCTGTTTCAAGGTCAGGCTCGAATTATCCAAAATTCTTCTCTGTATGATGAGATTTTGAATCACTTTCGAAACAGAGGAATTAAGAGTCCTATCAACTCAATTGTCCTAGTTGATGTCTCTAGTGTTTCTGAAGTTACATCCCCTTTGTATGATATGGGAATTTCAGAAGAAGAAATAAAATCAAAATGGAAAAAACATTTTGAAAATTTATGATTTCTCTGAGGATTCTTTGATTTTTTCTAATTCTTGTTTAGTTTTTTCGTGTTCGTCTCTTTCTTTTTCTAATAGCAATTGAACTGCTTCAAGCTCTTTTTGTGTCATGTTAAGTTTTGATTTTAATGAACCTACTACTGCACTTGCAGCTTCAATTACTCCTGCAGATGCTTTTTCACTTTTATTATCTCCTTGAATGAATTGTTTTTCTTTAGATGTCAGAACACTTTCATCTTGGAAATAATCTTTTTTGTCTAATTCTTCTTTTGCATTATATAATCTTGAATTTGCTTCTTCTAATTCTTTTTGAGATTCTATTTGCTGTGCTTTGATACTGTGAAGTATGGCTTTCTCTTCTGCAAGTTCACTTTTAATTGTATTGTGTTGATTTGTGTAATCTTCTAATTCTTGTTTTATCCTTAAAAGATCTTCTTTGGTTTTATTGAATTTGCTAACTGTTTCAGAATCTCTAATCTCTTGAGAATTTTTGATTTTTTCTTTAATTTCACTATATTCACGTTGTAAAACATCTAATTCCATCTTTTTTTGATTAAGTTCTTTTTTAACTGACATCAAATTACTGACTGTAATATCATACTCTTCTTTTACGGTCTGAATTTTTTGGTTGTATTCATTTAGTTCTCCTTGTTTTGAGCGAAATTCATTTTGTAGCTCTTCTACTTCTGTTTCTAACTGATTTTTTAGAACAACTTCTTCACTTTCTTTAGAAACTGTTTCTTCTTTTTTCTTACCAAAAAGCCCCATTATCTTTTCCCGATTCTTTCTAAAAGATGAATCTTTACTTTTTTTCTCGTCCTTTGATGTATTTCAAATAGAATCCAATTCCACCAATAATAATCCCTCCAATTAGTGATAATGTGCCTAATTCCCGCATGCTTGGTTCCTGGTAGATATTTGGTGCAAGAAATAGCAGTATTGCACCTAAAATTATGAGTGCAAATCCTCCATTATTTTTTGATCTGTTGTGTTCTGAGTGAGCCATGATTTATGTATATTCTGAAATTGTTTTTGCTACTTGTCTTCTTCCTATATCTGATATGAATGGCCCAATCTTTGGACCTCTTGATGTTCCCAAAATTATTTGATATAATATTTTGAAAAAGTCTTTTGGTTGTACATCATTTGATTTTGCAATTTGATAAATTGTGTTTTGAATATCTTCAGGTTCTTCATCTTCTGCAAGTTTGTCTGCAAGAATCTTTAATGCTTTTTTTGCAGAATCATCTAAATCTACTTGTGTTTTTTCTTGTTGATCAAATTCGTTTGAAAAATTACCTGCAAGCTCGATGATCTTTTCAATTTCTGGTTCGGGATTTTTAATTACTCCATAGTCTAGTAGTTTTTTCATTACTCTCTCTGTTCTGTTTTCTTGGAAAATTTTTGCTAATTCAATTAATAATCTATAGTTTACATGTGTGCTTGATTGTTTTGGAGGATTTAGTAAATTGACATACTCAAAGAGCCCTTTTGATTTTGTTAGTTTTGCTTGGTTGTCTATCTTGATTCTTCCAAAGTAAATATCTTCTAATTCATTGTATTCATTCATTAGTGATGGAATGTCTTCAAATCCTAATTCTCGTGCGCCTGTAATTCTTTTGTAAAGTAGTAATAAAATTGATTTTGGACTACCAAACTCTAACCATTTTTGTGCAGTTACAACATTACCTAGTGATTTTGAAATCTTTTTTCCTCCTTTGTCAAGAAACATCTCATATTTTACATGGTGAGGATGTGGAAATCCTAGAATTTCATCAGCTACCCAGTCATTTACCTTTACTGAATCCATGATGTCTTTTCCATATGCTTCAAATCTAATATCAAATGCTGACCATCTTGCAGCAAATTCCACTTTCCATGCTAATTTGCCCAGATCTTTTGTAATGTCAGCTTCTCCTTCGTGGCCACAGCCTTTGATCATTTTAGAGCCAATCTTTGCATCATGACACCTGTACTTTACCTTCTTTTCATCAACAATGTATTCAGTTGATTCTGCAGTGTATAGGCGATTACAGTTTGCACAAACTGGAAAGTACGGCAAAAATTTTTGATATTTTTCTTGTCCAACAAGTTCTGAAATTTTGTCTCCAATCTTTGTGCTGTTTTGCAAAATTGTATGGATTTGATCTTTTAACAATCCTTGTTTGTACGTATCAATAGCTCTTCTGAATTCATATTTTATTCCGACTTTGTCTAGTCCATCTAAAAGAATGCTACTCATATGCATGCCGTATGATTCATGACATCCATAAGGATCAGGAATTAATGACACTGGTTTTGCTAAATGTTCTTCAAGCGAATCTGGAAATCCTTCAGGAATTTTTCTTAATCCATCTAGATCATCTGAATATGCAATTAGTTCTGATTTGTAACCAAAGTTTTCTAATGCTAGTTTAACCCCATATGCTCTTACTGCATCTCCTAAACTCCCAATGTGTGGAACCCCTGATGCACCAAGACCACTTTCAACGCGTAACGTATCTAAGCTTCTACCAAGAGTTTTCTCACGTTCAAGTAACTCATGAGCTAATTTATCTATCCATGTTCCTTTTCCAATAATTTCTTGTTCTGCCATCTCTTCTCACTAGTTCAATGTTTTGGACATGTATGGCCCATATAACGAATACCCTAATTTTTGATAATACTCTCTTGTACCAACTGCACTGATTACTAAAGTTCTCTTTGCATCAAACTCTTCTTTAGAAATTTTTTCTGCTTCACTCATTAATCTTTTTCCTAATCCTGAATGCTGAATCTCGTTTTCTTCTTTTTCTCCTAGTTTCAATGATTTTCCATATACGTGAAGTTCTCTTATAATGCAAGAATCTTTTACTTCATCTCTATGTGCATCCGTGCTAGGTTTTCGTAATCTTAAAAATCCATAGATTGAATCGTTTTTGTCCTCAAAAGACAAAAAGACCTCTTTTCCGCCTGAAGAATCATAATTTGTTCTATTTAATTTTAAATCCTTCTCAGTTGTTATTTTTCTGGAGAGACCTGCCTCCCTGCATCTAATACATTGGCATGATAGTCCTTGTTTTGCTAGATTTTGGTGCACAATTTGCCTTAGATTGCCTGATTTTGGTCCTGCGATGATTTCATTAGGTGAAATCTCTCTTTGAACTCTCATGATTCTAACCCATTTTGGAACATTCCTTTTGACTTCTGTTAATACTTTGATCATGTCCTCATCTGAATATGGTGTATACTTTGCTTGCTTGTAGTCTTCATACATCGGTGTATTTTCAATTACTAGTGATGGATATATCTTCAACATGTCTGGACATAACTGTGAATCAGAAAATAGTTTTTTGAAATCTGCAATGTCTTGCTCTGGTGTCATTGTTGGCAAACCTGGCATCATGTGTGCAACAATTTTGTAACCTGCATCTTTTGAAATCTGAAATGATTCTGTTACATCATTATAATTGTGACCTCTATTAACAATATTGTACACTCTTTCTTGTAATGATTGTACTCCAATCTCTATTCTTGTGATTCCATAGTTTAACATTAAATCAATGTGTTCTTGTTTACAATAATCTGGCTTTGTTTCAAGTGTAAATCCAACATTTCTTATTGTAGCATGTTCATTGTTTGATTTTGCTTCTTGCAAATCTTTTGAATTTGTTCCATTTAATGCATCATAACATGATTTGATAAAATTTTCTTGATAGTCTTTTGGCATAAACAAAAATGTTCCACCAACAATCACAATTTCCATTTTAGTTGGGTCGTGTCCAAATGCAATCAGCTTGTCAATTTTAGTTGTGATTTGTAATTTAGGATCATATTCATTTTCAATTGCATTAATTGTAGATGGTTCATTTCCTGTATAGCTGTTTGGAGAATTAAATTCAATTCCTCCTGGACAGTATGTACAGCGTCCATGTGGACATGCATATGGTTTTGGCATAAGTGCAACTACTGCAACTCCTGATGCAGTTTTAGTTGGTTTTTTTAGCAAGACTTTTCTTAATTTATCAAAATCAGAATCTTTTACCATTGATAGGATCTCATGATTTCTGGGGATTCGTTCTAGTGCGTATTTGGCACAAATCCTCTTAATTTCCTCTTTTACTTGCTTTCTACTGGGCTCGTTAATTGTGAGTAAATTCTGAGTGATTTCACTACATGCTTTAGAAAATATCGAATCTAGCTTACTCATGAATGCTCATATCGAATTGGACATAAATTCGTTAAATAATTTGGGTGATTTTGAGCCTATCTTCGTCTACTAGTTCTCTTTGCAGTCTTTCTAGCTGGTTTTCTTTTTACAGCTTTTCTCTTTGCAGT
>JBHHZR010000040.1:0-11009 GCA_046758125.1 Candidatus Nitrosopumilus sp.
TGTTTCTGGAATTGTTTCTGGAATTGTTTCTGGAATTGTTTCTGGAATTGTTTCTTCAACTATATCCTCATTGGATAATGGCAAAATTTCATGATATTCAAAAAAAGATATCGCTTCTGTTTCAGCATAATGAGCTTTGATTGAATATGTTCCATCAGATCTAAAATTTACTCCAGATTTTACCAAAAAACTTGTTGAGAATTCTAAATCAGAGTTTATTGAACCAAAGTAAAATCCTGCAGGCATACCAAATGGATCATAGATTCCTATTAATGCCGAAGGAGAATCCAATGCTGAAACTAATCCAGTAATCTTGATCACATCTCCGTTAGTGTATTGTTTTTTTTCAGTATAAAGAAGAAGGATCTCAGGTTTCTTAAATTCATCTATAATGATTTCAGATTCAGGAAATTGATTTTCAATAACAAAGTAATGATTTTCAGAGTTTTGTCCATAGTTTAACTTTATTGTATATTCTCCAATTTTTTCATAGAATGGAGATTCTAAAGTAATTGTTTTTGAGAAAGTTCTATCAGGGGTGATCTCTAAATTGTTAGCAGATAAAATTTTTCCATCTGGATCATAGACACTTATTGCAATTACTGGCATCCCAAAATCAAGAATTTCTCCTGAAACTGTAAGAGTATCACCTAGAAAGTATTGTGACTTATCAAAATTCACAACAAATGAATCAGCAAAAACTTCTGCAAATACAAAAGGAGATAATGCAAATAACACTAGCGTTATTCCTACAAAGTATCCTAACACATGGGTAAACATGTAATTTTCTATTTAATAATCACGTAGAAATCATACTTTTTCATTCAACAACAATTGAAGTTGAAAATATGGAAGACAGTGCTGTTGGATTATTAAGAGAATTCCAAACGAATGTTTCAATTTGATATGTTCCTGATTTTTTTGGGATCCAAGATTGAGAAACATCCAGACTTTGTTTGGAAGACAACTCACCTTGAATCCAAGCAATTGATTCAACAGAACCAATTTCATTTTTTATCTGAAAGATGAGAATAAAGTTTTGTTTAAAATCTTGATCATTAGTTATAGTTCCAACTATTTGGAATTGATTATTTGTTGAAAATGATTGTAATTGATTACCAAGACTATCAGACAAAAAGATTGCAGAGTTTTTGATTCGTTGAATTGGTGGAATAGTTGAATCGACTTTAGCAAAAGTTTCAATTTCTAAATTATCTGATACAGAATATGGTTTTGGTAGTGTATGGTCATCATATTTGGCAAAAATTGTATCGCCTGGTAATGAAAAAAGACGATTTCCACTGGAAGCTAAAGTTTGTGAAAATGAAATTGTAGCAACAAATGAACCAGAGTTTTCAGATGTTTCAACTGCAGTTACTTCAATTCCACCAAGATCAGAATCTGAAAAAAGTTGTATTGGAATATTATCTAGTGTTTCTGGATTTAGATTCATGTCTAAATCTACAACACGAATAACTGCTGAATCATCTGAAAAAAATATCTCTTTTGAAAAGTCAATTGTTCCAAGATTCCAACTAACAGGCACAGACTCTGTTAATACCACACCATCTGCAAATTCAAATGAGATTGTAATGGCAGAATCCCTATCTACTTCTAAAAATCCATTGGTAGGGCCACTACCAATTGTTCTAGGAGTAGTATCAATATCTCCATCACCATTAGCATCATATGAAAAGCCAGTAAGAATTACTTCGGCAGTAAAAATTCCTGAATTTACATCTGTTTCAGTAAACCGATATGGTTCAAGAGAGTGTTCTCTTGCAGAGATTTTAATTGGATGATCTTCTGTATCTCCAATTGAATCAATCAGATCTTTATCGGTATTCCAACTTGGAGTTATGATCGTTATTTTGATTTTATCAGCCCAAGAGTATATTGGCTTGTCAGTAAAAATTGGAGAATATGGACTATTATAATCAGGAATTTGTTCACCAAACACTGGAGTAAAAATTAATGGAACAAAAAATAATAAAAAATACATAATTAAATTTATCAAATATCAAATTTAATGTTTGATGAAAATTTCCTAAGATTCTTCTTTAGGTAGTGAAACTGCTAAAATGTTATCACCACGCAACAAAACAGTTCCAATTCTTACAGGTTTTTCATCAGAAATATCTTCTGCATCTTCTAATGTCAAATTCATATGAATGTCAAAGTCTTTGAGCTTACCATGAACTGTTTTGTTATTTCTTAATCTTAGCAAGACAACTTTATCTCTACTGTTACTCATTAATGTTGAAATTTCATCTGCCATAATTTTCACTAGATTCTAATTTTGCTCCTTACTTCTTCTTACTCACTTGCATGTAAAGGTCAACAGTACCACTTCCAATTGGAATGTTACTTCCAACAATTACATTTTCAGTAATACCTTTGAGCTGTTCAATTTCTCCACCAAGTGCAGCGTGTGCAATTGTTGGAACCGTTATCTCAAATGCAGCCCTTGCAAGAACACTATCTTTAGTACCTGCAATTCCATGTCTACCGATTTGTTGCATATATCCTCGTGAGCACATCAAGTCAGATACCAACATTATGTATCTATTATCAACTTCTAATCCTTGATCTTCTAGAGTATTATTAAGTTCATTAATCAATGCATTTCTTGCAGCTTCGATACCCAAAGTTCCTGCAATTTCAAATACATTATTTGTTCTAACATTTTTTTTATCAATGCCTTTGACTTCAAGAATTTTGGCAATATTAGAACCAGTTGTCTGGATAACCCATTCATCATCTTTTTGAACTAATGTCACACGTTCAATTTCTGGAACTCCTTTAACTGTAGTGTTTAGAACTTTATTTCTAATTGCAATTACTGTTGCAGTATCTGATTCTTCAACTAGTTTCAGAGTAATTAATTCGCCAGTTGTTTCCATCTTGAATTTTTTATTTGATGCAAGCGCTGCTTCTACTTCTGCAATAGAACAACCCCTTTCTTTGAGCCTGTTTTCACTGAGAATTAGTTTGATTTCAGTAGAATAATCAGTTTCACTGTCAGCAATTAATGCACTTAATTTAGTTTGCAAAACATTTCTTGCAACTTCAATGGCTTTTTCTCGAGATTTCTTTGATTCTTCATCAAGGTAGATATCCATAGTTGGAGTAACAGGTTTCTTTCTTGCGTCAACTAATTCGATTAATCTTGGAAGACCCAATGTGACGTTTCTTTCTTTAATTCCTGCAAAGTGGAATGTTCTCAAAGTCATCTGAGTTCCAGGCTCACCAATTGATTGTGCAGTGATAATTCCTACTGCTTGTCCAGGTTCTACTTTGGCTTTGTTGTAAAGAGTAAGTCCTTTCTTACATACTGCTTCTACACCTTCTTTGCTCAAGTTAGAGCTTTGCAACGCATCAGTAACAAGAGAAGTTAATCTTGGATTAAACGTCTTTGTATATTTCTTTGCAAGAGTTCCAATTTCATCTTTTGTGGCTTTCTTTCCAGAATCAACAATAGTTTGTGATTCAATTAGTCTGTTAATGTTAAATGCTTCACCATGATCACTTTTTGCTACATCAATTCCGTCCTCACCGTAAAGGAATTGAACAATATGGCCATGTGGATCTCTTACTGTTCCGTCATATTCTAATCTAATGTGTTCTAATGCATTAATCAATCTACGCTGCATGTATCCACTTTGTTGTGTTCTAACTGCAGTATCCACCAATCCTTCACGACCTCCCATTGCGTGGAAAAAGAATTCTAATGCAGAAAGACCTTCTCTATAATTTGATTTTACAAATCCATGTGCATCTGGATTATTATCGTGTTCTTGATAGTGTGGTAATGCGCGATTATTGTAACCTTCATGCAATCTATTTCCTCTTCTTGATTGCTGACCTAATGCACCTGCCATCTGACCTACATTTAGAGATGAACCTCTTGCACCAGTGGTGGCCATAATTTTTCCAGCATTACTATCATCAAGAGAGTCATTTGCAGTAGAACCTGCTTTGTCTCTTGCTTTACCCAATTCATTAACGATATAGGCTTCTAAAGCTTCTTCAGGCCTCATACCTCTTGTAAGTTTGAGTGTTCCTTTCTTGTATTGATTAGTTAAATCAGATACAACATCATAAGTTCCTTTGATATCATCTAGAATCTGTTGCTTATCTTTTTCTGGAACTTCCAGATCACCAAAACCGTAACTAAAACCATAGTGTGTGATGAATTGTTTTACCATAATTAGAATAGAGTTTAAGAAACTTTTTCCAACTGCGTTGCCATAATCTTTTGCAATTCTGTGTAAAACACTTTCTGGTTCTTCAGCACCAATTGATGTTTTATCAATTACACCACTAATTAGTTCACCATTTTTAATTACAACATCATTTTGTTGACCTTTAGTTCCTTTAGACCATTTAGATGTAATAACATAGTTGAAGTCTTTTGGAAGGAATAATGAAAATAGTTGTTTTCCTGTATATGCAGGACCATCTTTTGTTTTAGTTGCAGGTTTTGGAAGTGGATCAGTGTAACCACCAAGCATTGCAAGGTTCGAAAATTCTTGAGGAGTTAATGTTGTACCATCTTTTGTTAGCAGATATGCTCCAGTTACAAAGTCTCTTAATGCTCCAATAATTGGACCACCATATCTTGGAGAGATTAATTGATCTTGAACTCTCATCAAAAGAATTGCTTCTGCTCTTGCTTCCTCACTTTGAGGAACATGAAGATTCATCTCATCACCATCAAAGTCTGCGTTATATGGAGGACATACTGAAGGATGCAGTCTAAATGTCTTACCTGGAAGTACTCTGACATAGTGAGCCATAATAGACATTTGGTGTAGTGAGGGTTGTCGATTAAACATCACAATGTCACCATCTGCAAGATGTCTTTCAATTAGATAACCAATCTCAAGTGTTTCAGCAATGGTAGAGCGGTCTTCTACAAAGTCTAATCTGATTTTTACACCATCAGGTCTAACGATATAGTTTACACCTGGGAATTTATCAGGTCCATTAATCACAAGTTTTCTCATTCTCTCAATATTCCATTCTGTGATAATTTCAGGAATTGTGAGTTTCATTGCAACTGCTTCAGGAACACCAACTTCAGACAAATCTAAGTTAGGATCTGGGGAGATAACAGTTCTACTTGAAAAGTCAACCCTCTTTCCAGATAATGAACCTCTAAATCTTCCTTCTTTTCCTTTGAGTCTTTGAGTTAATGTTTTGAGAGGACGTCCAGAACGATGATGTGCTTGTGGAATTCCAGAAACTTCGTTATCAAAATACGTTGTAGTGTGGTATTGTAACAAGTCAACTAAGTCTTGAACGATTAGAGGCGGAGTTCCTGCTTCTTTACTTTCTTTTAGTCTTTGATTAACTCTGATGATATCAACCATTTTGTGTGTTAAATCGTCTTCTGATCTAATTCCTGTTTCAAGAATAATGGATGGTCTTACAGTTACTGGCGGAACAGGTAATGCTTGAAGAATAAACCATTCGGGTCTTGCAGTAATAGGATCATATGATAATAGTTCTAAATCTTCATCTAGTATTTGTGAAAATCTTTCTCTAATTGTAATTGGCAAGAGTCTATGTTCACCAATTTCTGTTTTTTCTACAAAGATAGTTGGTTTTGTAAAGATTAACTCGTATTGTGTTTTTCCACAATGAGGACATTCTTTTGCTTTCTTTGCTTTCTCAATGATTTGTTCTGGAATACGTTTTTGAGATATTACAGTGTAAGCAGCATGTTTGTTTTTGATTTTTTTGAATGCTTCTAAATCTTCTTGAGGAACTTTTAGTCTTGCACAAGAACGACATGTTGATTGTAATAATTTGTAGATGTTATCAATAAATGCAATATGTAAGACAGGTTCAGCAAGTTCAATATGTCCAAAGTGTCCAGGACATCTTGCTGCAGTATTTCCACAGGTAAGACATTTTTGTCCAGGCTCAAGAGTGCCCAATCTTCCATCCATCAAACCCCCTTGAACGGGCATTCCATCTTCATCATATGTTTCAGGAGCAGTAATCTCAGCAACAGAATATTTTCGAATTTCAGTTGGAGACCATACTGAAAAACGAATTCCATCAATTGATTTTATTGCTTGAATAGACATTAGATTTTCTCCTTGATCAACAATCGTGGTGCAACGTTAAGACTTTGCATTTCTTGCAAGAGTAGTTTGAATGCATATGCAACAGATACAGATGATACTTTGGCTTTATCACCACAGACTCTGCACACATACTTTCGTTGTTTAACATCATGATAAGCTACTAAACCACATCTCTCACAAACATAGATATCAGATTTATCAGATTCATCTAGCAACCTATCCTTTAGAATCATTGAAGCACCATAAGCAATCAAACAATCTCTTTCCATTTCACCAAATCTTAGTCCACCACCTCTTGCTCTTCCTTCTGTTGGTTGCTTAGTTAACATCTGAACTTGTCCACGGGCTCTTGCATGAATTTTATCTGCAACCATGTGATGAAGTTTTTGATAATATACAACTCCAATAAAGACTTCAACTGGGAATGACTTACCAGTTCTTCCATCATACATTATCTCTTTACCAGAATATTTGAAACCGTGTGCATCCATTACTTCTTTGACTTCATCCATTTTTTCTCCAACAAATGCAGAACCATCAAATCGTTTTCCACGTAATGCCGCAGATTTTCCACAAATTGATTCCATCATCATTCCAACTGTCATTCTTGATGGGAATGCATGCGGATTAATCAAAACATCAGGAGACATACCACTTGCAGTATAGGGCAAGTCTTCTGCTTTAGCTAAAATTCCAAGTACACCTTTTTGTCCATGTCTTGACGCAAACTTGTCACCAATTTCTGGAATTCTCATATCTCTGGCTCTAATCTTGTACATTTTTCCACCTTCATTTGATTGAGTCATAACAACAGTATCAACAACTCCAGTTTCAGATGGTCTTACACCAATAGAGGTATCTCGTCTATATGGACCAGTTGATTCAAACTCTCTATATTCTTCCATGAATCTTGGAGGACTTGTTTTTCCAATTAGAATATCTCCACCTTTAACAGGAGCTTCAGCTGCTACAACCCCATCTTCTTCAAGTAGTCTGTATGCACGTTCTCCTTTGTAACCTCTAATATTGTCTTCAGCGTTTGGGATCTCAAAAGTATCACGCATTCCACCAGGATATTGTTTTGCTTCAGCATCATAGATCCTGTAGAAGAAAGTTCTTCCCAATCCTCTGTCAACTGATGCTTTGCTGAGTACAATTGCATCTTCAATGTTGTAACCATCAAATGGAAGAACTGCAACAATGCAATTCTGACCTGCTGGTCTATCTTCTAATCCTAAAAGCTTCATTGCTTTAGTATTAACAATTGGAGTTTGTGGATATAGCATAAAGTGTTGTCTAACATATGTACTAGTATTCATCATTGGAGTAGAGAATCCTAAACTTTGTTTTGCCATTGCAGATTCGTAGGTATTTCTAGGAGATTGGTTGTGTTCAGGATATGGAATGATAGAAGCTCCTGCACCAAGAATTGCAGGTGGGAATACTTCAAGATGAGTATGTTTCTTTGTGTCTTTTTCATCTAGTGCAACATAACAATTTTCTTCTTCATTTGCATCAATCATTTCTAAAACTCCCATTCTCAAAAGATCAGTCCAAGAAAGTAATTTCTTTGAGATTTTATCTAACAGTTCTTGGGTTAACAATGGTTTGTTATCTTTGATTATAATTAATGGTCGTAAAACTCGTCCTGCATTACAATTTACATACAATCTTTTTGTTGAACCTTCAATTTCGGATTTATGAAATGATACTCCAACATGAGGATGGACCTTTGAATTTCTTCTAAGATCTCTAAGAGATTCAGCTAGTTGTTCCCCATCTTTGAAATATCCAATTAAACGACCATCAACAAATATTCTAGTTCCATCTTTTTTCAAATCCTCTTTAGCATCAAAAAAGTGCACTGTTCCAAGATCATAGAGTTTTTCTACAATTTCTTCAGAAGGTACATTTACTGAAATGATTCCAGATAATGCAAGATTTTTTACTAGACCACAGTTTGAACCTTCGGGTGTTTCGCTTGGACAAATTCTTCCAAAGTGAGTTGCATGCAAATCTCTTGCCTCAAAGTTAGGTTGAGTTCTACTAAGAGGAGATTGAATTCTTCTAAGATGGCTAATTGTAGAAAGATAATTTGTTCTGTCTAGTAATTGAGTTACACCAACACGACCTCTTCCCCAATTTCCAGTTGCAATTGCGTTGTTTAGTTTATCAGTAATTATTCCAGGACGAATTGCCGCAGCAACTGCATTAATTCCACGTTTTTGGCCGGATCTCTCTAATTGATATTTCATGTCTCTAACAAGATTTCTGAATGCAGTTCTGAACAGATCTGCTAACATTTGTCCTGCAAATTTGATAACTTTGTTTCCATAATGATCTTTGTCATCAGGAGAAATCCAACCAAGTTTTAATTCTAATAATTTACAAGCTGCTTCACCTAAGAATTGGGCTTTTTCTTTTCTATTTTCAGGATGTTTTCCTAAGTGAGGTAATAATCCCCAATCCAGTAAAGTCTCTGCACGTTTTATCTGGAATTCTTCTAACATTCCAGGTGCAATTCTTTTACTGATGTAGACAATTGCATCTTTTGATGTTGGAACATCACCTGCTTTCTCAAATGAACCTTCTAATTCATCTTGAATTTCATCTACCAAGGAAACTGCTCCTGCAATTTCTCTATCAGATTCTAATCCAAGTGCCCTCATCAACGTAACAACTGGAATGTCAACTGGAGAACCAGGAATTCTTGCAACAATTAATCCATCACTTTTCATGACGAGTTCTAATTTTGCACGATAGCCAACAATAGAAGAATATACTTTAGCTTTGAAAACAATGTTTCCACCTACAGTTTCTCTATCAACAATAATTTTGTTGTAAGAAAGATCCTCAAGTCCTACAATAACTCTTTCAGAACCATTGATGATAAAGTAGCCACCAGGATCATTAGGATCTTCTCCATGTTCAACTAATTTTTGAGGAGAGAAATTATGTAAAATGCATGCATTTGATTTTGCCATAACCGGAACATCACCAATGTGGACAAATCTAGATTCCAAAATTTTTCCATCTTCTACAACACTTGCTTCCATCATAACAGGTGCAGAATATGAAACATTTCTTAGTCTTGCTTCAGCTGGCGTGATGTGAGTTATAGAACCATCAAGCTCCATCATTCGAGGTTGTTGAAGTTTGACTTTGCCTAATTGAATTTTGTAAGGATATTCAGCATTTTCAATTTCTATTTGAGCAACTTCGTTAATGATACTTTGAAGACCTCGTTCTAAAAATTCATCAAAAGAGTTTAGATGTTGACGTGCAATACCTTCACGTTTTAAGATATCCTGAATTACTGGCCAACGTTTTGTAGAAGGATCCACCATCTAGATTTCCACCACATATCGATAATAGAGACTCTCACCAGCAGTTGGACTTTTTCTTGTGATTTTTATCATATCGCCAGGTTTTACACCTAGTCCCAAAATTGCAGGATCGTTTACAAAGATTAATGGCAATTCAGTTGGTTTACAATTATATTTTTTTAAAACATCTTCGGCTTCTTGTTTGGAAATAATTTCATGTTTTGGGACATAGATATGATCTGGAACTAAAATTTGGTTTTTCTTAGTTGCCATCTATAACACCCCCACGTAGAACATTAAATGTAACAACAAAGAATACACACAAACTGTCAAAAACTCACGCTCAGGTTAATATATATCTAATCTGAAATTCGTCATGAGTTTTTCTTTTTAGTCAACATATTTTTTCACAACCTTAAATAGTAGAAATTTAGGCGTAAAACTGATGAAAGCTCATCTATCGGTGTTTGCCTTATCTGCAATTCTGGTTGTAAGTATTGGTATGGCACCAGCATTTGGACAAATACAAAGCTCGATTGTTGTTACTACAGACAAAGTCTCATATTCAGAAGGTGAAACAATTCTAGTAACAGGAGAAGTTAGAGATCTGTATTCAGGAACTCCAGTAAGTGTAATTGTTAAAGCTCCTAATGGAAACCTGGTATCAATTGCACAAGTAACAGTTGGTGCTGATAAGAAATTTAGTACTGAAATTACTGCTGGAGGTGCATTAATGCAAGCAGAGGGAACATATACAATTACAGTTCAATATGGAACCGAAAATAGAACAGCAACTACATCATTTGAATTTGGTGGCTCTATAGTAACACCACCAAGTGGTGGAGGAGAATCGCACGTAACGGATACAACTGTTTCAGTTGCAGGGTCTAGTGACTTGATAGGATACGAGATTACAGGTGGAAAATTATTAGGTATTACGCCTGATGTGGATGCAAATTCACTGATCATTTCTATTGACGCAACAGAGGATGGTTCTATAACTCTCACAATTCCTAGATCGGTATTGGATGCAACAATCAATGGTGAAGATGATGACTTCTTTGTCTTAGTCGACGGAGAAGAAGTAGACTTTGATGAAACTAGTACATCAACAGACAGAACACTTACCATAGAATTCCCCGCAGGGGCTGAAGAGATCGAAATAATCGGTACATTTGTAGTTCCAGAATTTGGTACAATTGCAGCCATGATTCTAGCAGTAGCAATTATCTCAATAATTGCAGTTTCTGCAAGATCAAGACTTAGCATTATGCCAAGATACTAAATTTTCATCTTTTTTCTCTTTTTAAGGCTCTGTCAAGTTAGTAGGGCTTAGATTCATATTTTTCTCCTGTAAAGTGCTGAGACCTAATCTGAAACTAATTCAACAACTATAGTTTCATCATCATCCTTGTAAATTTCAACAATATTTCCTTCCTGAAACATACTCATTACGTCCTCACTGACATAGATTTTATTTGCTCTGAACCTTTTTTGCTCTAATGTTCTTCCTTGAATGTGTATTTTGAAATGGCTGTGTAGAAACCATCAATTTTCACAACATGATTAATCAAATTCCATAAGC
>JBHHZR010000041.1:0-10660 GCA_046758125.1 Candidatus Nitrosopumilus sp.
AGAAAAAGCAGATACTAAAAGTACATTTGATCTCCGAGAAACCCAGAAGTGGGGAGAGGGATTCTACGTACAATAAAATAATTTTTTTCTTTCTTATTTTTCAATTTAACACATTTTGTTTTTCAAATTCCGTTCAAATGATGATCTAAAATTTTAGTAAATTTCTATATAGTGATATTGTTTTCGCATAATCTATTATTGATATTTGTAAATAAATTAGAAAATACCATTAACTAATGAGAACAAAGATAACATCACTACTTATGATTGCAACTCTTGTTGCTATCGTACCACCATTAAACGCAAATGCTGACTCAATGCCAGAAGAACCTGATACAAATGCCGAATACAATCTAACAGGAGCTGGCGCAACATTTCCATTTCCGCTAATTGATTTGTGGAGAGTTGAATACAAAAATGTGTACAACAATGTGAATCTAAACTATCAATCAATTGGAAGTGGTGGTGGAATTAAGCAGCACATTGAAAAAACTGTGAATTTTGCAGCTTCTGATAAACCTATGAGTGAATCAGAAAGAGATTTAGCTACAGGAACATTGCATATTCCTGAATCAATTGGAGGTGTAGTTTTAGTATACAATATTCCTGAAGTTCCAGATAAAGGACTCAAACTAACAGCTGATGCAATCGATGGCATCTTTTTGGGAGAAATTACAAAATGGAATGATCCTAAAATTGCTAATGCCAATCCTGATTTGAATCTTCCAGACAAATCAATTGTTACAGCACATAGATCTGATGGTTCTGGTACAACATTCATTTTCACTGATTACTTATCAGTTACTAGTCCTACATGGGATGAGCAGATAGGTAAAGGAAAATCTGTTCCTTGGCCAAATGGATTGGCTGCTGCAGGTAATGAAGGTGTTGCAGGTATTGTAAAATCTACAGAGTATTCAATTGGATATGTTGAACTTGCATATGCATTCCAAACTGGAATGAGCTTTGCATTTATCGAAAATGCTGACAAGACTGCATTTATCGAACCTACACTAGACAGCATATCTGCTGCTTCAAGTGGTGTTGCAGATAGTTTACCTGCAGCTGAAGACAGCTGGGTTGGAGTATCTCTTGTAAATGCACCTGGTTCTGATTCTTATCCTATTGCTAGTTTCACATACTTACTAGTGTATGATGATCTAAAACCGGTAACTGATAACAAAGAACAGGCAAAGGCTATAATCAATTTAATATATTGGATGATTACTGATGGCCAAGAGTATTCTTCAAGTCTGTTGTATGTTCCACTTGCTGACAAAGTCACAGAACTTGGAAAACAAGGATTGTCAAAAATAACCTATGATGGAGAAACTCTGTGGAATTATGAAACATCTGCAGAAACAAGTTCTTATGAAATTCCACAATGGATTCGAGATAATGCAAAATGGTGGTCAGAAGGTTTGATCACTGATGAAGATTACATCAATGGACTACAATATCTGATCTCACAAGGCATTCTAAAAGTCTAAATTTATTTTTTCCTTTTTTATTTTCGAATCTATATAGAACTATGTTCTTCTCATAAAATATGATCAAATCTTAGATAACTTTACTTACACGCCCAACAAATATGGCAAAGATAAAACTAAAGCCAGAAAGACCGAAGAGACGGCCAATTTCGGATAAAATTTTCAAAGTTGGCGCTACTGTTGCTGGCATTTATGTTCTAGTCATGGTTGCTTTGCTAGTTTTTCAATTATTTGCTGAATCTTATCCAGTCTGGGAAGAAGATGGTTTGTCATTTATTACAAAAACTGATTGGAATGCTGTTGAAGGTCGTGAATCATTTGGTGCACTTCCTTACATTATGGGCACATTAGTCACTTCAGCGCTTGCAATGGCAATAGGTGTTCCGTTAAGCCTTGGAATAGCCATGTTCATTTCAGATGCTCCAGCAAAAATTGGCGGTCCATTAGGATTCATAGTCGAGCTATTAGCTGCAGTTCCAAGTGTAATTTACGGACTTTGGGGTCTTTTTGTTTTTAGAATTTATTTTAAAGATTGGATTGAAACACCGCTTCATGATGCATTTGGCGATTCTATATGGTTATTTTCAGGAACCCCATTTGGTCTAGACATCATAACTGCGAGTGTAATTTTAGCAATCATGATTATTCCAACAGTTTCAGCAGTATCACGTGAAGTAATGAAAGCTGTTCCTCAGCAACAAAAAGAAGCTGCATACATGTTAGGTGCAACAAAATGGGAGATGTTCAAACTTGCAGTATTTCCATATTCTAAAACTGGTTTGATTGGTGCATCAATTCTTGGATTAGGAAGAGCAGTTGGTGAAACTATGGCAGTTACCATGTTAATTGGAAATGCAACAGGTGTTGCTGCAATTCCGTCATCATTATTCAAACCAAGTCAAACAATGTCTAGTATAATTGCAAATGAATTTGTTGAAGCTTCCCCTGCATCTTTACATCTTCCTGCATTAATTGGTGTTGCATTGGTTTTGTTGTTAATCGCAATCGCAATTAACATTGTAGCGCACATATTGGTTACCAGAATGTTAAAAGTTAAGGAGGGTGCAATTAATAATTGAGCACTACTATTGAAAAACGACAAGAGTATAGAGCTCTATTCAAACAAAATGTAGAAAGACGTCTTCTAGTCGACAAAATTGTTAGGATAATTGTTTTTGCTTGTGTTGTTATTGCAATTATCCCGCTAGGAAGTATTCTTGTTGAAGTTTTCAAAAATGGAGCTGCTGCAATAAGTTATGAATTTTTAACTGAAACACCTGGAGCTATTGGTTCTGGTGAGGGAGGCATTGGCCCTGCAATCCAAGGAACTTTAATCATAATTGGACTTTCCAGCATTATTGGAGTCCCAATAGGTGTAATGTCTGGAATATTTTTATCTGAATATGGTGATAACAAACTTGCAAAATCAATTCGATTCTTTAATGATGTCTTCATGGAATTTCCATCAATTGTACTTGGAATCTTTGCATTCTTGATGATTGTGTTGATTCTTGGACACTTTTCAGTTTGGGCAGGAGCATTTGCATTATCATTAATTATGTTCCCAATCGTTGCAAGAACCACCGAAGAATCACTAAAGATGGTTCCAGTTACTTATCGTGAGGCTGGAACTGCATTAGGTCTCAAAAAATGGGTCATTACATTCAGAATTGTAATTTCAGCAGCTAAAAACGGAATGATTACTGGAATCTTACTATCTGTATCAAGAATAGGCGGTGAAACTGCTCCTTTAATTATGACCATTCTTGGAAGTAGCCAATTCTTTAGCAGTATGGATGTGCCAATGGATGCTCTTCCGTTAAGAATCTGGCGATTGTCACTTTTACCATATGATAGTGCTCAACTTCAAGGTTGGGGTGCTGCTCTTGTTTTGATCTTCATTATTCTAGGAATCAATTTGGCTGTACGTTACTTCTTTGCAAACAAAAAGAGAAAGAATGGGATCTTCGGACAATTAATTAAGAAAGGAGTTAGAGCTAAAAATTGACAGCGTTGAGTACTAAACCCGCCGACATGGAAACCCAGGTAACATCAGAACCTCCCACTTCAACTGAACCTGAAAAATACAAAATGGTTGCAGAAAACGTTACTATCAGTTATGATGGAATTGAAGCTGTCAAAAATGTTACAATGAAATTTAAAGAAAGATCTGTCACTGCTTTAATTGGACCTTCCGGTTGTGGAAAAACCACTTTTCTTAGATGCCTTAACAGAATGCACGATATGACAAAAAATGCATCAGTTAAGGGAAAAGTAATGATTGATAACATTGATCTTTACGACAAATCCATTGATCCTATTTATCATAGAAGGAAAGTTGGAATGGTTTTCCAAAAACCAAACCCTTTCCCAACAATGTCAATTTATGATAATGTAACTGCAGGTTTGAAGCTCAATGGTGTTAGAGACAAAAAAATTCTAAATGAAATTGTAGAGGATTCTTTAAAGATGGCATATCTTTGGGATGAAGTGAAACACGATTTAAAAAAATCTGCAATCGAGCTATCTGGAGGTCAGCAACAACGTCTATGTATTGCAAGGGCATTAGCAATTCAACCAGAAGTTTTACTTATGGATGAACCCGCATCTGCACTTGACCCAATTGCCACTCAGAAGATTGAAGAAACAATTACAGAACTAAAAAAAGAATATACCATAATTATCGTTACACATAACATGCAACAAGCAGTTAGGGTTTCAGATTATACTGGATTCATGTATCTAGGAGATTTGATTGAATTTAGAGAAACAAAAAAACTCTTTACAGATCCTAAAAATGAACTAACGGCAAAATATGTTCAAGGTCAGTTTGGATAAATGACTCGGTTAATTGATCCTTCTTTACAAAAACTCTCTTCCATCATGTCTGAGATGGGTGATATGGTGATTGAGTGTGTATCTCTTGCTATTGATTCCTATCTGGAAGGCGTAAATACAAAAGACAAAGTTCTAGAAATCTCTAATTCAATTCGTTCAAAATATTTTGAAGTGGAAGATTTGATTTTTGACATGCTTCTAAAATATCAACCAGTCGCAGACGATTTTAGAATGATTCGTTCTTCTACAGAAATTTCTTATGCATTCTCAAGATTTGGAAGATATGCTTATGATATTACTCAAGTACGAGATTTGTTTGGTGATGTATCCGAATGTACTAATGCATCATTAATTGAATCTACAAAAAAAGTTAAACACATGATCAAAGAAGCTGTGTTATCATTTGCTGAAATGGATGTAAGAAAAGCAATCAAAATCCGTGAGGATGAAAAAGTTATTGATAAAATATACAAAGAAAGATTGCCAAAACTTATTGAATCAAATAATACAAAATGTGCTCTAGCTGAAGCTCTGCTTCTAAGATATTTAGAACGAATTGGAGACCACGCTGTATTCATGAGCGATGCTATCAATTACATTGTTACTGGCAAACACCGTCCAAGTGAGGAGAGAATCGCATCTCACACAAAACAGGATTGATTTTTAGCAACAAGATTCATCAGAACAAAGAACTGGGATCTTTTTACTTGCTTTTGTTATATTTGCAATGAGTTCTGATAATTGCTTATTAGAAATTGCATACATTGATTTTTTCCCTTCTTCTCTTGATTTGACTATCCCACATTTCTTAAGAGTTTTCAGATGATGTGAAACCAAAGGCTGATCTTTTTTTAATTTCTCAACAAAGTCATTTACACACAATTCTTTGTTTTTTTGTAATAATTCCAACATCTCAAATCTCGTATCATCGCAGATACATTTGAGAAGATTTACACCATTCATATTAATCTAAATTTATATAAATCTACATTTATATGAAGTTTTATGGTCGAAACTGAAAAAATCCTGTTTGTATGCGTAGAAAATGCAGGCAGAAGCCAGATTGCAGAGGCCTTTTTTAGAAAATATGCTCCAGAAAAATTTCAAGCAATAAGTGCTGGAACAAATCCTGGAACTAAGATTAATCCCATTGTTGTAGAAGCTATGAAAGAAGTTGGAATTGATATCTCTCAAAAACCAAAATCGCTTTCCAATGCCATGATAAAATCTTCCTTTAGAACAGTAAATATGGGCTGCATGAACAAAGAAGAATGTCCTACACTTTTTGTAAAAGATGTTTTAGATTGGGAAATAGAGGATCCTAAAGGAAAATCAATTGAAGAAGTTAGAGTTATTCGTGATCATATCAAATCCAAAATTTTAGAATTAATTGAACAATTAGAGAAAAATCAATAATGTCTCAATCAAAAATTACACTTTTTGTTGCAGAACTAGTTGGAACTTTTGGTTTATTGGTTGCAGCTACTGGTTCTATTGTTGTTGATGGCTCAACTAATTTTTCATTAGGTCCTGTCTTTGTTGCTGGTGTTCACTTTATTGGATTGTTTATTCTAGTTTTTATTTTTGGAAAATACTCTATGGCACATTTTAATCCAGCAATTACAATTGGATTTACGCTTTCAGGATATCTTAATCCCAGATTAATTCCATTATATTTTGCAGCGCAAGCAATTGGTGCAATTTCAGGAAGCCTATTTGTAAAGTATGCTATAGGAAATTTTGCAAAATTAGGCCTTAATGCTCCAAACTTTGAATATTCATTACCCGTAATTTTTGGAATTGAAATTCTTGCAACAATGTTTTTGATGGGAGGAATTTTATTGATATTAAAAATCAAAAATGTTCATACTGGAATAGTTAGTACTGTTGTAGGTGGAATTATCGCATTAGATGTATTCTTCTTAGGTCCAATTTCAGGTGCTTCGATGAATCCCATTCGTTCTTTTGCACCTGCTCTTACAACTGGAATTTTTGATGATTTGTGGTTGTATTTGACAGCCCCGTTCATAGGTTCTGCTATTGTTGCATTATTGCATGGACGAAAATCTATGCCTAAAAAGTAGTAAAAATCGAGTTTTTTACGAATAATAATGACCTAGTTTTGAGGTTGATATTGAGAAATTCCAAATTATTCTCAGACGCCAAAAAAGTGATTCCTTCAGGAGTAAATAGCCCTGTAAGATATTTTGAGCCTTATCCATTCTTTACCAAAAAAGCAAATGGTGCATATATTTGGGATGCGGCAAATAAACGCTACATTGATTTTTGTAATGGATATGGCGCATTACTCTTAGGACATAGAAGAAAAGAGATCATCAACTCTGTTAAATCCCAACTATCAAAAGGAACTCTTTATTGTACTCCAACTGAAGCTGAAATTGAACTATCAAAACTAATCATTGGAAATTTTCCATCCGTTGACAAAGTAAGATTGGTTAACACTGGCGGTGAAGCAACAATGACTGCAATTAGATTAGCTCGTGGATTTACAAAAAAGAAAAAGATAATCAAATTTGAAGGATGTTATCATGGTGCACATGATTCTGTCTTAGTAAAAGCTGGTTCAGGTGCAGCACACCAAGGAGTTTCCGTTTCTGAAGGTGGTTTGGATGAGATCTCAAAAAATACTTTAGTTGCACAATATAACAACGTTGAAGATTTACAAAAAACAATCAAACAAAACAAAGACATTGCAGGAGTGATAGTTGAACCAATTTTAGCTAACATGGGTTTAATCTTGCCTGAAAAAAATTTCTTACATGATTTAAGAAAAATTACTAAAGAAAATAACATCCCACTAATTTTTGATGAAGTAGTTACAGGTTTTAGAGTAGCACCTGGTGGTGCACAAGAATATTTTGGAATCAAACCTGACATTACTACTATGGCAAAAGCTCTTAGCAACGGATTTGCAATTGCAGCAGTTGGTGGAAGAAAAGATATAATGAATTTACTTTCTCCAGGAGGTAAAGTCTATCAAGCAAGTACTTTTGCAGGAAATCCAGTTTCAGTTAGTGCTGCAATTAGCTCAATTAAGACAATAAACAAAATCAAAAATAGACTCTATTCTAAACTTGAAAAATTCAATCTTTTGTTTACTACAGCTCTTGATGATATGGCTACCGATATGAAAATTCCTCACCAAATCAATTTCACAGCCTCAATGTTTCAGATTTTCTTTACAAACAAGCCTGTAGTTGACTATAAAACATCCAAAAATGCAAACACAAAGAAATTCCAAAAGATGTTCAAAACATTACTAAAAAAAGGAATTTTCATTGCTCCTTCTCAGTTTGAAGTTGTCTTCTTGTCTGATGCTCACACAGAAAATGATCTTAACAAAACACTTGATGCTTATCATGCTGCCTTAAAATCGGTGAAAAATTGAAGTACATAGTTGGTGCACGAGGAAGTAAATTATCTGTGGCACAAACTAACTGGGTAATCTCTGAATTAAAAAAAGTAAATCCTGATTCAGAATTTGAAATCAAAACTATTACAACTAAAGGAGACACTGATGCTAGACCATTATTTACAATAGATCAGAAGGGAATCTTTGAAAAAGAGATTGATAGAGCAGTTGCACAAAAAGAGATAGATTTTGCTGTTCATAGTCTCAAAGATGTTCCCTCACAATTGGATGAAAATCTCACAATAGCTTGTGTTCCAAAAAGAGAAGCAGTCAATGATGTTTTTATTTCACCAGATGGTTCTACTCTTGAAAACATCAAAGAAGGCGCAACAATTGGAACAAGTTCACTTCGTCGTGCTGTTCAAATTTCCCGAAAGAGACCCGATGTCAAAGTCAAACCCATTCGAGGAAACATTGAGACAAGAATCAGAAAAACGTCTGGAGAAGAATATGATGCTATAGTTCTTGCACAAGCAGGACTCTCTAGATTAGGGGTAGATGTAAAATATTCTCCATTATCAACTGATGATTTTTCTCCTTCTCCTGGTCAAGGTGCAATAGCAATAGTTGCACGAGCTGATGATTCTCAAACAATTTCTATGTTAAAAAAAATTGAAGATGCTGATTCTAGATTAGAGATTGAAGCAGAACGTGCTTTGTCTAAATATGTTGATTCTGGTTGCAGATTTCCAGTTGGTGCATATGCAAAATCAAATGGTTCTGAAATGATACTGACTGTGACTGCTTTTTCTGTAGATGGAAAAGAATCATTACAAGTAAACAAGACTGGAGACAAACTGGACCCAAAATCTCTTGGAAAGAGTGCTGGAGAAGAACTACGTAGGGAAGGTGTAAATGATCTTGCATTAAATTGGAGAGAAAAAGTGGAGGAATGGAATAAGACATGACAGGAAAAGTGTATCTTGTTGGAGCTGGACCTGGAGACAGTAAACTAATTACATTAAGAGCAGTTGAGCTTTTGCAAAAAGCAGATGTTGTTTTGTATGATAGATTAGTTAGCAAAAAAATAATTTCTATGATTCCAAAAAAAGTCGAGAAAGTATATGTTGGAAGAGCGGTAGGTGATGATACAACTCATCAAAACACCACTAATGATTTGATGGTAAAGTATGCAAAATCAAAGAAAAATGTTGTTAGGCTAAAGGGTGGTGATCCAATAATCTTTGGACGTGGAGGAGAAGAAGCAGAATTTCTAAAAGAAAACAAAATAAAATATGAAATTGTTCCAGGAATTACTTCTGGAATTGGCTCTGCTACTTATGCTGGAATTCCTCTAACTCATAGAAGACATGCTTCATCTGTAGTCTTTGTTACAGGACATGAAGATCCTGAAAAGAAAAATGAAATTGTAAAATGGAAGAAACTTGCAAAATCTGTCGATACAATTGTAATTATGATGGGATTATCAAGACTTGATATTATATGCAAACAGCTAATATCTGGTGGAATGAAAAAAGATACTCCTGTTGCAGTAATTCAAAATGGAACAACGCCTAAACAAAAAATGATCAAAGGAACTTTATCTAATATTGCAAAAAAAGTCAAAGAAAACAAAATTACCCCTCCCACAAACATCATAATTGGTAAAGTAGTTGATTTGTCAGATACTATTGGGTGGAAATAATGCTTGAAGGAAAGACTATAGCTATTACTCGTGCAACAGATGATGCATCTGAATTTATTAAACTATCTAAGCAAAATAAAGCCACTCCCATAGCCTTGCCTACGATTGAGCTAGTCAGTAAGGGAGAAAAAATTGTTGATGAATTTCTAGATTCTATTCAAACATACAATCCTGATTATTCTGTTTTTATGAGCTCAAAAGCAGTAAAATTACTATTTGATACTGCAAAACAAGTTGGCAAGCTTGAAAAATTACAATTGGCAATCGCAAATACTACTGTAATGTCAGTTGGTCCAAAAACCACAATTGTTCTTGAGAAAGAAGGAATCAAAGTTAATCATCAACCTTCAAACACATTTTCATCCGTAGGTGTTGGTGAAGAATTTACAAAAATTCATGCAGTTGGCAAAAAAGTAATTGTTCCACGTAGTGGCGCATCAACTCCATTTCTAAAAGAACTTCTCAACAAGATTGGAATTGATGTATTAGAAATTCACTTGTATGATGTTTGCGCATTTAGAGATACTACCCAATGGAATGGATTTAGAGAATTATTTTCACAAAATAAAGTTGATGGAATTGTGTTTACTAGTGCATCATCAGTTAGAGGATTCTTTGAGATAATGTCCAAAGACTATGAAAAAGAATCATTACTTGATAATCTTGCAAAGTTATCTGTAGTGTCTATTGGACCTTTTACTGCTGATGAATTAAAAAAATTCAATGTTAAAAATACTGTTGCAGAAGTTCATACTATTGCAGGTGCATTTGATGCAATGAAAAATACTTTGACTATTGCATAATTAATGATCAGATTCTAATACTTTGAAAAATATCTTACTCTATGGAGTATGAAATAAAAAAGAAAATCCATATCACATGTCCTCATTGTGAAAAAGCAATCGAAACTGAAATTGAAATTGAGCTAGAAATAGAAGAAAAGAAAAAGAAAGACAAGAAAAAAGAAAAGAAAAAAGAGAAAAAAGAAAAAAAAGACAAGAAGAAAAAGAGTAAAAAGAAATCAAAGAAGAAATCGAAATAGCCTAGAATCTTAGCTACAGCTATTTAGCTCTGCCTATTTTTCCCCATGTATTTATAATATAACGGAGTTATTTTGCTCATGGCAACTGAAAATCTTGACATGGATTATTCAAAATATGATTTTAAAGATTCTACAGAGATGTATGTTCACCTTAGCAAGAAAGGCCTGACTAAGGAGACAGTTATTGACATTAGCAAAATGAAAGATGAACC
>JBHHZR010000042.1:0-10280 GCA_046758125.1 Candidatus Nitrosopumilus sp.
CGTTTTTGATTAAATCCTGTATCATCATCTCTAATCTCGTGTCCAGTGTAAGAAATGAATACATCATCAAGAGTAGGTTTAGTAAGAGAAATAGAAGTGATTTTAATTTCAAGTTCAGATGAAATTTGGAAAATTTTTGGAATAACTACTGTTCCATTTGATGCAAAAAGAGTTAGTTTGGAATCATCTTGAGTAATCTTACTTACAGATTCAATTTTTTCAAGTTCAGCCAAAAAAGAGTCATGGTTTTCCCCCTCAAAAATTATCGAGATTACTTCATTACCCATTACATTTTTCATATTTTCTGGAGTGTCAATTACCTGAATCTTTCCATCATCAATTATTCCAATTCTATCGCATAGTTGATCTGCTTCTTCCATGTAGTGAGTAGTCAAGAATATGGTCATCTCAAACTCATCATGAATTTTTTTGATATATTCCCAAATCTTTCTTCTAGTCTGAATGTCTAATCCAACTGTAGGTTCATCAAGAAACAGTACCTTAGGCCTGTGCAAAAGACCACCAGCAATATCTAATCTCTTTCTCATACCTCCAGAATACGTCACAACCGGTTCGTTTTGTTTATCAGTTAGCTCAATTAGTTCCAAGACTTCATCAATCCTGTTGTTAATTTGCTCTTTTGGAATGTGGTTGAGTTTTGCTTGAAGCAAGAGATTTTCTCTTCCAGTTAGATATTCATCAACGGTTGTTTCTTGTTGAACATATCCAATGTTTTGTCTTACTTGTTTTTGATTTGTTAGAACGTCATATCCAGAGATTAATGCTTGGCCAGATGTGGGTTTTAATAAAGTAGTAAGAATCATTATTGTCGTACTTTTTCCTGCACCGTTAGGTCCCAAAAATCCAAAAATCTCCCCATTTTCAACCGAAAAAGAAATGTCATCAACAGCAGTTACATCTCCAAATGATTTTGTGAGAGATTTTGTCTCAATTGAATACAATACCTTGATCGCATTTTTCAATTATAAATTACTAAGTATTCAGTAGATCCTCATAAAAAATTTAAAGAAGGATTTTAGAATCCACGTCATGAAAGGATTATGCCAAAGATGTCATTCTTCAAATGTAGAAATAACTGTAGAAGATGGAATTCCGATTTGTTCAGTTTGTTCTAAAAAAACAGATTGAGCGAGTGTTATTTGAAAATAAAAAAATCAATTTGGAAAGAACCTAAAATAGCCTCTTCAAAAGTGACTATTTCGAATTAATCTGAACAAAACTCAGAAAGCTCACAAATGATTCAGGGAATTCTTAGCAGGATTTTTAATGGTTTTAAAAAAAATACCATGAACAATAATCATACAAGATTATCTGAAAATAGATACTAAGGAATCAATAGTGATGCTTTTAGATCATTAGCATAAGAAACCATTAATGGCAGATCATGTCCAAACGTGGAAGAGAAAGTTAAGACTACAAGAACTTGTGAGTTTGGCAAAAGCAGAACTAGAGACAGGAAAAGAAATTTCTGCAGTATATGAAATTCTGGATGACATAATGCAAGAACGCTGGAAATTCGTAGATAGCACTAAAAGACAATACCTTGAGGATGTCAAGAAGATTTTGTCAAACCAGTACGTTCTAGTGATGTAAATAAATTAAAAAGAAATTAAAAAGAAATCATTCAATATTTTTGAATTCTTCTTTAGTCATTCTTAAAATAACTTTTTCTCCTATTCCCCAAATTTCTGATTTAGAGAATATCTTAGAATGCGTTAAACCATCACTGACTTCTATTGATTCTAATTCGTTGGTATCTGGATGTCTGTGTAATCGTTTTACTTTACCAATTTTGTGGCGGTCGATATCAACTACGGGAACTCCTGTTCTTACAGGAGGTCGACTAAGAAGCAGTGTTTCTTCAGAAAATTTGTCTATGTAATCTTCTGATAGAAAATAGTCCTTGTTGAATCCTTGATGGATTGTCACGCCAGAGACGGTAAGTGTTTCTTGGTTAATGTGTATGTGTTTGACTTTGCCATACTCTATTCCTTCTCTGTCTATGACTTTTTTTCCAGTAAAGGTATCTGCTGTAGCCAAGTGGGCAGGCATTCCTTCTAGTTTTACTGACATGATATGAAATCAACAGATTTGCTTATCATACCAAATATCAGAAATTTCTAGCAATGGGGTTAAATTACTTGACAGAAAAAAATTACGCATGAAGATAACTGAAAAATTATTCAGGCCAATCCTTATCACAAAGGGAAGAAAATCAGGAAAAGAACACAGTGTGATGCTCAGAGCAGTAAACTATAATGGAAAGATCTACTTTTCACGACACAGACCTGATGGAGATTGGTTTCAAAATGCCATTGCAAATCCGGAAGTCAAAATACAATACAAAGATTCAGTATTTTCAGGAAAAGCAAAAATAATATATGATGCAAAGTTGAGTGAAAAAATTTCTTTGTTAAAGTATCCAGGAGAAGAAAGAGCAAAAGAAAAAAGAGTTACAATTGAAGTGACACTTGATTAAATTATTTATCCTGATTTTTTAAATTTCCATAAATAGTAGATGGTAAGACAACCAAGAATTCCAGTTATTATTAAAAGTGGAACAAACAGATCAATTGTAGAACTGACATCAGACTCTGCCATGGTTTTAGCAATCTCCAAATTGTGTTGTGCAAAGTCTTGAGATTCAGATTCTGCAGTCATAGGTGCAGATGCCGCAATTGATTCAGCAGTATCACCAGCAATAGATTCTGCAGATTCAAAACTTTTGGAGGATTCTTCAATAGCAAATTGTCTAGTTGTCGCATCATCTATTGAGATTTTTCTTTCTTGTTGTAATTGAGACAGTGATAATAATCCAGAGATACTAGTTGCAATTGCCAATCCTGCAACTTTGTAAATGTGTCTAAAGGAGCGAACCAAGAGTTTGCTTTCTTTTGTTTTTTCTGATAGTTTTGGAGGAACAATCACAATACTAAATTTTGTTGCAGTGTAAATTTTCATATCTTGAGATTTAGAATTTTTTTCAATCTTTGAAATTTTTACCACACCTAAATCTTGAAGTTTATTCAAATGATACTTTACTAGTTGAAGAGAGATGTCAGTTCTTTGAGCAATTTGAGTTGCTGTTAACTCTTCGTTGAAGAGCAATTGTAAGATTTCACGGCTAGAATCGTTAGTAAATAACTCACCAAATGATTTTATTTTTTCATCATCTGTAGCAAGAATTTTGATTTTTTCAGTTAGTTCATCTTTTGAAGTTTCGTTAGTAGACATTAGAGTTGTTAGTGTAAGTTAGGTATATGTAAATTGTTTGGTAAAATTACAATTTCACTAAACCTTTTATCTCAAACTATTAAACAGTAGTAATCACTAAATGTCAGATTTCAAAAAAAATAGAAAAGATAAGAAATGAATTCAAAAATAACAATTCCAATTGCAGTAGTTGTTTCAGTAATCATCACAGTAGGAGTTATGTATTCAATTGATTTTGAACAAGAAATTCAAGTGAGTGAAACTCCTGAGCCAGAAATAATCTATGTTGACAAATCAGCTTCAGAATATTTTGAAGGTACACAGGAAATTAAAAAAATATCATCTCAAGAAGAGTTGAAAAGTATTCTAGATGCATCTGCTTTGTTTGGAGGTCAGTTCTATGACAATAGAATGTTTAGGACAATGGCAGTTGACGAAGCAAGGGTTTTTGAAAGTACGGGTGCCATGCCAACTGCAGTTCCTGAAGCAGAATTCAAAGCAGAGTCAAGAGGTAACGATTATTCAACAACAAATGTTCAAGTTGAAAATGTAGACGAGCCAGATTATCTTAAAAATGATTCAAAGTATGTCTATATTGTTTCAAGAAATACATTATCAATTATTGATGCATATCCTGCAGAATCTGCAAAATTAATTCTCAAAATTGCACTTGACATTGAATCACAATACATTCAGAATATGTTTCTAAATGAAAATAGACTTGTAATATTTTACAATGGACAAAGCGATGAAGAAGTAATTCCACAGTATGACTTTATTCCACGTCCTTCTTACAGTCCAGTTACTCATGCATTAATTGTTGATGTATCAGATAAGGAAAAGCCAACAATTCTCAAAGATTATTCCATTGACGGTCATTTTAGAGATGCGCGCATGATTGGGAATTACGCATATTTTGTTACAAACAGCAACATTGACTATCAATATCCAAGGTTACCAGTAATCATGGAGGATTCCGTTAGAATAATGACTCCTGAAGCATTTTATTTTGATAACGTAGAACAATTTTCAAACTTTAACACATTAACTGCAATTGACATATTTGGAGATACGATAAATTCTGAAACTTTCCTCATGGGTTACACAGGAGCATTCTATGTATCTGAAGACAACTTTTACTTGACATATCAACAAAATCTTCCATTTGGATTTTATGAAAATTCATCACGTGATAGATTCTTTGACGTTATAGTACCATTATTGCCAAAGAACATTCAAGATCAAATAAAGTTAATTCAAGATGCTTCTTGGGAAAGCTCATCAGCACAATGGATTGCAATCTCAGAACTAATGCAAAAAGCATACAATAAGATGGACAAAGAGGACAAAGAAGAATTATTTGAAAAGATCAAAGAGGCATTAAATGAATATGATGCAAAGATTCAAGAAGATACAAGAAAAACTATAATTCATAAAATTTCAATCGATGAAGATAAAATAAAATACATTGCAAAAGGTTCAGTTCCAGGAAGACTGCTAAATCAATTTTCTATGGATGAACATGGAGATAGATTTAGAGTTGCAACTACTACTGAATATTATATCCAACATCAAGGAACAGTTCGAGCAAATGCAGTTTATGTCTTAGATGAGCAACTAAACATTGTAGGAGGTTTGGATCAGATTGCACCTGATGAAAGT
Source organism: Candidatus Nitrosopumilus sp. (assembly GCA_046758125.1). GTDB lineage: Archaea > Thermoproteota > Nitrososphaeria > Nitrososphaerales > Nitrosopumilaceae > Nitrosopumilus. The sequence continues at coordinate 4,897 of JBHHZR010000042.1, forward strand.
ATTTTTTCAGCTAGATTCATTGACGACAGACTATACTTGGTAACATTTCAACAAATTGATCCATTCTTTGTAATTGACTTGTCATCAGACAAGCCAAAGATTCTTGGAGAACTAAAGATTCCAGGATTTTCAAACTACCTACATCCATACGATGATGAACACATTATTGGAGTAGGCAGAGACACAAAAGAAGTTGAAAATGGACGAGTTCAACAACTAGGAATCAAAATTGCATTATTCAACGTAGCAGATGTAAGTAATCCAAAGGCAATAGAGGACATAGTTATTGGAGATAGTTCTACATATTCAGAAGCACTAAACAACCACAAGGCATTCTTTTTTGATAAAGCAAAAGGAGTTCTCTCAATTCCAGTTACGGGAGACATAGATAGTCTTGACGAAATAACAAGTTCCAAGATGATTGCACCTGATTATAATCGCTGGAGTGGATTCTATGTGTTTAATTTAGATAAAATAGATGGAATTAAGCTCAAAGGAACAGTTACTCATTCAGATGATGACTCACGCTATTACGGAATGGGAAATGCAAGAACATTCTATATCGATGATGTTTTGTATACTGCATCAGACGGATATCTAAAGATGAATTTCTTTAACAACCTCGAAGAAATCAATTCAATAAAACTAGAAAATACTGGAAAATTTATTGGATATCTAGAAGAAGAGATCATCAGATAGTTATACAATATGAATAATTGTTGAAAGTCCTCGTCTGTCAAATTCTGCGCCAGTAGCATCAACTTCACTTACAGTAACAGTAAAAGAAATCACATCACGTTGTTTGGCATTTTCAGCATGAAGTTTCAGATGAACATCCATCATTTCAAATTCCTGTGTTGGTAAATTTGATTCATCCAAATATGCATCACATGTGGATTCTATTCGGAATCTATCATCTTTAAAATGAAATCCAAGTTTCATCTTTCTTCCTTCTCTGCCATGTCCTTTGACATTAACATCAATAACTCCTGGTTTGGCTTCAGTATAGCTTGCTTTTTGGTTTACAAAAACTCCAATTTCAAGAGGTTTACCTGCAGTAGATTCGGCCATCTTTTGGATTCCATCATTCATTACAACATCTACTGCTTTGATAGACTGAGCTACCTTTGCAATCCATTCATTAATTCTTGTAATGGTTGCATGAATTCCTGCTCGTCTTCTTTTGTCCTCGTCTTCAGGCAATTTGTAATAGTCAACCCATGCCTCATAATCATGAGAGATATCTTCGATAAAATCAATACAAGTGCGCTTGTATTCATCAACATTGTCGGTTCTCTCTGATGCATCATCAGTCCTCAGACCATCATAATCCATTGGCATTGCCATATTCTGAATAAATCTATGTTCTAAAAAAACCAACCCTGTTGCAAATAATGATTATAATAGGAATTTTAATTGGATATAGTGATGATATTTTCAGAATTAATTTCTGATCTTCAAGAACAATTAAAGAAAGATTTAGCACAAATCAGATTTCTATTAAAGAAAAATCCAGCTATTGGATATGCTCGAATTGTCGAGATTGGAAAAGAAGTAGGCAAAAAGTACAACATCAAATTGGTCGTAAACTTTCCAAAAGAAGGCAGAATTGAGGAATTTGATATGTATGGAAAAAGAGATTTGAGTTTAATTGTAGATTATGATCGAAAGACATTCCCAATAGACAGAGAAGCAATCAAACAAAAAGCAAAAGACATTCTTGGAGATGTAAAAACAGAAGATGCGTACATGTATGAAAACAAAGAAGGAGTCAGAGTTTTTACAGAGAATTGGAAGATTGACATCCTGCCACATTCAGTTCATATCTGGACGGAATTTGATGAGAAAGTAACTGAATTTTGTGATTGGTTAATGGAAAATGCTTACCAGATGAAAAAGAAAGAATGATTCAAAGGTTTTCTAGTTTCTCAAGTAGTTCTTGAGCTTCAATGTTTTTTGGGTCTAATTTTATTATTTGCTTACAACAATCAATTGCTTCATCTTTTTGTTCTAAAGCTAAATGTGCATTAGTTTTGAGAGTAAGTGTTTCAACATCGTTATTGTCCAACTCAAATGCTTTTTTAAAATATGGGAGTGCTTTTTCAGGATCTTCTACAATAGAGTATATGCTTCCCATGATGAACATAAAATCATGATCATCTGAATACTCTGATTCCAATCCCTTGCCATATGCAATGGCTTCGGGATATTCACCTTTTTGGAGTAATTTTCTAAGATGACGTTTTGGATGGCTAAAAAGTCCTACCATTACCGATTCATTGTTTTTTGGAAGATTTTAACAATTTGAATGTAGATAGTCTCAAGAAGTTATGGTCATTATTCCTTCTTTGATCAAAAATTGAATTCCTTGAACAAAAGAGTCATCATCAATTTGACCATCTGCCCACCATCCTGCATTGTTTTTAATCCAAGCTGGGATTTCATTACTGCCACCAGAGCCTTGAGTTGTTGGAGGGATTTGCATGATTCCTTCTTTGATCAAAAATTGAATTCCTTGAACAAAAGAGTCATCATCAATTTGACCATCTGCCCACCATCCTGCATTGTTTTTAATCCAATCAGGAATTGCTTCTTTTTCTACAGAAGGAGGGTTCTCTGTAGGAGGAGTAACATTACCATTTGATTCGGTTAGTAAAGGGTTCTTTGCAATTTCTACATCTATAGTTGCATATCCGCCTAGTGTTGCATCAGGTACTTCATATTCAGAACCTGTACCATATACAAATATCGCATAATGAGCAATGCCAGCTGGTTCTTCAACAGGTATATTGACATGAACTTGACCAAATCCATTAAACAAATCAGCGCGTCCTAGGTCTTCAGCATATGAGCGCAATCTATTACCATTCTCATCTACAACCCAAATATCATAATGTACTTGGTCTATAAATTCAGCATCATTATACTTGTTCTTGAAGTTTATTATCCAATCAATGTCACAGCCTTCAAGTGGCATTTCAGGAGCATAATTATATTGAATCGTCATTGAAAATGTATTTGTAGAAACATGATTACTTACATAATCAAGATATTCTGTTGGACATCCTAGCAACTCTTCTTTTGTAACTGTTGATTCAATATCTTTGAAGGGGTCATCTGTGACATTTTCTTTATAGTCTAACAAAGTAAATTGATACATAATTGGAGCGACACCAGTAGTAACCCAGGCATAAGTTAATGCTTTAACAGGAAAAGGAAAATCATCTACCAGCCAAATTTCATTATTATTTCCACTATACCAACCTACAACAACAGTATCAACAGTTGCCGCAGGAGTAGCAATTGTTTCAGCTCGTTTTGGAATTAATTGAGAACCACCAATTGCCCCTATCTTACCCCAGGCATTATCTCTAAACTCTTTTGGCCCATGAATTAAATCATCTACATTTCCAGTTGCAAAAGCAGATAGCCACGACAAGGAAGACTTGAATGCAATTGCATAATCATGAAGTGGTTTATCAAAAGTTATTGGCTCAGGAGCAGTTTTACCTAAAGTCATATCACCTTTAATGACTTTATTTCCATCATAAACCACTAGTGTTGTATCCCACAATGTTTCACTGCCAATTTGAGAGTCTCCTTTAATCCACAATTGTATTTTTACAGGTGCACAGTCATTAAGATCTAATTCACACAAAGAATACTCAAAATAATCTCCTTTTTTAAGACCTTCACCCAAATACCATGTTCCATCAACATCAACACCACCTGATGTTTGAACACCTTGACCATAAGATAGATTTGAAAATCCTAGACTAAAGAGGGCAGCTAGAAATACAAAGACAACAACTGATCGTCTCACAAAAATAATGGTGGATTTCCCTAGTTAAACGTTTTTCAAATAAGCAAATATAGAGGAAAATTTACAGAAATTTTAGAATGTGTGAATGTTCAAAAGTTCACTTGTATGAAGTAGAATTCAAACTAGATGGGATGACAGTTGTTCCAACCCACAAGAATTGTGGTTTTGCACTAGATGAGAAACAATCAGACAAGTTCCAAAAAGAATTAGTAAAATCTTGGGGCTTGGAAGAAGAAGAAGAATCTAAAAAATAAAGAAAAAAATAATGAAAATTACTTAATGTTCTGCGTTTTTGCAAATATCTAATTTACAATCACATGTAGCGTCACAGTAACATTCACCTTGCATTGCGCAATCACATTCAGTACCATTATCTGCTTGTGCTGCACAACCACATGCTGCGTCTGACATAATATATAACAAACATTACTTGTTTTAAAAGGTTAGTACATAAGGCTAGAAATTATTCTCTTGAAACTATATCTAGTATCTCATTACAGGATTTTTGAATTAGTTCAGCGTGTTGTAATAACAGATTTGAATCGGCCTCAACATCAAAGGCAATTTTGAGAATATGAATGAGATCTGATTGTCTGGTTAGAGTATCTCTGATTTTAATAAAATTCTCTTTGTTGATATAACCTAAATAGAAATAGCAGTCAGAAAGCATTGAATTTTTTATAAAAAAATCATGTTTTTGTTGAATAATTTTAGAGTGTTCATTTTTCTCGACTATATCAGAAAATCCTATGGTAGATTTTAGCATACGTTCAAGCAAAGTTGGAGTTGCTCTCTCGATTCCAACTGTTTGAGTGACAACTGAAATATGTTCATTGATGGGATTTTTGTCAAATTTTCGAAGCAAATCTAACATGTGAGAAGGACTTGATCTTTGATTATTTAGAGATGAGATAGCATCAGCTAAATAATAAGATGCACATTTCTGCCAACATGACGTAAAGACATCAGATGTTTTAATTCCTTCTTTAGTTTTTTGACAACAAAAAAGAGATTCAATTAAACAGTTTTTAGCAAAATCACGAAATAGAAAAGAACGCTTTTCATTAATTTTTGAAAGGAACATTTGGAGTTCCCATGATTCATCTTGAATTATCTGCAAGTTATCATATTGAAGAAGTTTTTTTGATTGATTTTCAGACAATGATGCATGATGAAGCACTACAAATTCATCTCCAAACTTGACAATTTCTTCTGATGATGATTTTTCATCAAAAACAACAATATCATAACTACATGAATCAAAATGAGAATCAGAAATCTGACAACCGCCCAACCCAATTGGAAAATTTGAAAAGCTTTGTTCTTCAACAAATTTTTTCACATCCATGTAATTTGATAAATTTGAATTTTCTATAAAGGAATCAACTCACAAAGTTTTACAAATCATGCAAAGTCAAAACATTTCCTTTAAATTGAGATTGGATTTGTTTTTTATCAAGCTCCTATAGTGTAGTCCGGTTAAGCATACTGCCCTCTCAAGGCAGTGACTCGGGTTCAAATCCCGATGGGAGCACTATACTTTTGGTTTAAATCTCCCCCC
>JBHHZR010000043.1:0-9286 GCA_046758125.1 Candidatus Nitrosopumilus sp.
TAGAAAAGTTAAATATTCGACCAAAAACTGTTTTTTCATGAGTAAGCCTTCTGATCTTGGTTCTTTGAAAATTGGATCTTACATTCTATTGCCTCACTCTGATCAACCAAGTGGAGAACCATGCAGAATTGTTGAATATGATACATCAAAACCTGGAAAACATGGTGCAGCAAAAGCCAGAATAGTTGCTGAAGGAATTTTCGATGGTCAAAAGAGACCTCATGTAGGTCCTGTCAGCATGCAAATTCATGTCCCAATGATTAACAAAAAAGTTGGCCAAATCATATCAATTAGTGGCGATACTGTACAGGTAATGGATTCTGAAACTTTTGAAACAATTGATGTTAGTATGATTGATGATGAAGTTAAAGGTAAATTAGAAAATGGACAAAATGTAGAATATTGGGTTGTAATGGACAAAACTAAAATCATGCGCATTAAGAGCTAATGCGGATGCTGATGATGAGCGGAAAAGCCGTCTGACTTTTGATGAGGATTATGAGTAATGAAGCATCCTTCAACAAATTTCAAAAGTTTGTTGAATCAAATATTTTTTAGATCATGAAATTAGCCTCTCTTTTTTCTGGTGGAAAAGACAGCACATATGCAATATATTTGGCTCAAAAACAGGGACATCAAGTTTCATGTTTGTTGAGTATTTTTGCAACATCTGAAGAAAGTCATTTGCTACATCATCCAAACATGCAATGGACAAAATTACAATCAGAATCAATGAAAATTCCTCAATTAACTATTCGTTCTGATTCAGATAAAACTGATGATGAATTAACAGCATTAGAGAAATTATTACAAAACGCTAAAGAACAATTTCATATTGAAGGATTAGTTCACGGTGGAATCAAAAGTCAATTCCAAAAAGAAAAATTTGAGAATATTTGCTCTAAATTAGATCTATCTACAGTATCTCCATTATGGAACGCTGAACCAGAAAAATACATGAATGATTTACTTGATTCTAATTTTGATTTTATAATGACAACCGTATCTTCTGATGGATTAGATGACACATGGTTAGGAAAACGAATTACAAAAGACGATGTCAATACTTTGAAATATTTATCTCAAAAGTTTGGTTTTAACTTACACTTTGAAGGAGGTGAAGCAGAAACATTTGTAATCAATTGTCCTTTGTTTTCAAATTCGATCAAAATTAAAAGTTCTAAAAAAATATGGGATGGATATAGAGGAAGGTTTGAAATAGTGGATGCGGAGTTGAATTACAATGCTTGATGGACTAAAGAACAGCCTTGGCGCTGCTATCAAAAAAATAGTCAAATCCTCAGGAATAGATGAGGAGCTAATCAAAGAACTATCAAAAGATGTTCAAAGAGCATTACTGCAGTCAGATGTTAATGTTAGACTAGTTCTTGAAATTACAAAACACCTAGAAGAAAGAGCAATAAATGAAACTCCGCCTCCTGGACTTTCACGTAAAGATCATATAGTCAAGATTCTTTATGATGAACTCTCAAAACTATTAGGAAATGAATCAGAATTTGATTTTAAACCTGGAAAACAAAATAAAATAATTCTACTTGGAATTCAAGGTAGTGGCAAAACTACAGTAGCATCAAAACTTGCTAAATTTTTGACTAGACAGGGATACAAAGTAGGAGTTGTAGGTGCTGATACCTACAGACCTGGTGCACTAGTTCAACTTAGAACAATGTGTGAAAAAGCAAATGTTGAAGTTTATGGTGAGGAAAACAACAAAGATTCTCCAAGTATTGTAAAAAATGGATTAAAACATTTTGAAGTACAACCATTAGATGTGATTTTAATTGATACTGCAGGCCGCCACAAAGAAGAACAAGATTTACTTAATGAAATGCAACAAATCAACAAAGTTGCAGACCCTGATTTAGCATTACTTGTAATTGATGGAACCATTGGACAACAATGTTTCAATCAAGCAGAAGCATTTCACAAAACTGTTCCAGTTGGTGGTGTAATTATTACAAAATTAGATAGCTCTGCAAAAGGCGGTGGTGCACTTGCAGCATCTGCAGCTACTGGTGCACAAATAATGTACATTGGTACTGGTGAACGAATTGATGATTTAGAAAAATTTTCTCCGACCAGATTTGTTGGACGATTACTTGGAATGGGTGACATTCAAGCAGTATTGGATTTAGCAAAACGACTAGAAGAAGAAGGAGATGATGTAAGAATGAAAAGAATCTCTAGTGGAAAAATGAACATGGATGATTTCTTTTATCAATTAGAAGAAGTGACTAAAGTTGGTTCACTAAAAGGTATGCTTGAGAGCATGCCTGGTCTTTCTGGAATGGTAAAAGATGATCAACTAGACCAAATGGAAGATAGAGTATCAAAATGGCGATATATCATTCAAAGCATGACAAAAGATGAAAAGGCAGATCCTGACTTGCTTAATTCCTCAAGAATCAAACGAATTGCTCGTGGTTCTGGTTGGCCAGAAGGAGAAGTAAAAGAACTACTCAAAAATTACAAAAATTCTAAGAATATGATGAAGGCTTCTAAAGGACGCCAAATGCAAGGAACACTTAGAAGAATGGGATTAGGATAGTCTTACAAAATTATCTTCTAACATGTCTGATTATCAAAAAATTTCCTCCGTTGCAAATCAAATCTTAAAAAAACACGAGTTGTGCGATAACTGTTTAGGCAGATTATTTTCAAAAAAATTACATTTATCATCAAACAAACTTCTTGGCAAGAAACTTAAGAAAAATCATAAATCAACTCAAAAGTGTTACATTTGCAAAAATCTCTTTGAAAATCTAGAACACTTTCTAAAATTGATGCTTGATGTCTCATCAAATCACTCTTTTTCAACATATAGTGTAGGTGCTATAATCAAACCTTCCTTTGTCGACAGAGATGATTCCATTCGTTCAAAATACAAACTAAGAGGAATAGATTGTTTAAAGACTGACATTACAAGAGAGCTAGCAAAAGCATATTCTAGAAAAACAAAAAAAGTTGTTGATTTTTTGGATCCTGATTTGACTTTTACTATAAACTTTAAAGATGAATCTTGTCAGCTACGTTCAAAATCAATTACTCTTTCTGGAAGATATATCAAAAATCAAAGAGGAATCACACAAAAACAAAAACCTTGTATTAATTGCTCTGGAAAAGGATGCAGAATTTGTAGTTTCCATGGCATCTCAAAGTTTGATAGTGTTGAAGGAATAATCTCTCAATTTCTTTTTAAAAAACTTGGCGGAACCACTGCAAAATTCACTTGGATTGGTGGAGAAGACAAATCCAGCCTAGTTTTAGGCTCGGGTCGACCTTTTTTTGTTAAAATTCAAAATCCACTAAAAAGAAATTTGAAATCAAAATCAATAAAATCTAATTTGGTTAAAATCCCTCATCTAAAAATTGTTAACAAATCTCCAAAGACTCCTCTTAAATTCAATTCTTCTATAAAAATAAAAATTTCTATAGATGATGAAATTGATTCTAGAAATCTAAAAAAATTAAAAGATCTCAAAAAATTTCCTGTTATAGTTTATGAAAAATCTGGTAAACGTTCTGAAAAAAAAATTTTCTCTGTAAAATACAAAAAAAATTCAAAGAATGATCTCACCTTAACTATAAAAGCTGAAGGTGGCCTTCCAGTCAAGAGATTCGTAGATGGTGATGATGTATCCCCTGGAGTCTCTAGTATTCTTAATACCTCTTGTAAATGTCAAGAATTTGATTTTCTTGATATTGAAGTAAAATGATAACTATTTTTAATTACTCAATGTCAGGAACGAGTTTTGTGAAATTGGCTTGATGTCAGCTTATTTTATTTATAAATAAAATCTAAATTTTCTAAAATTCATTTAATTCAAATTTGAATTTCATAATCGTTAGGAGGATTATGCGGATTATTCCTAGAATGGCATTACTCTTGGAAAAATTTTCGAGTCTTGACTGATAATATTTTATCAAGTATTGTAATTCAAAATTATTACAATTGATCAATATTATATATTCATACTTTCATAGTTCGGAAGTTGCATAAAATATTTTCATTTTTCTTAATTGGGATAATGTTGACATCTGTACTTGCAGCTGCCCCAACATACTCTGAACCTCAAAGTAAAGCTTTTGCACAAGTCTCTCCAGACAATATCTCAGATATTGGAAGCTATGTAATATTTGGATTCGATGAGGTAGAACTTGAAAAAGAAGTTACAATAATCAGTGGAAACGTAGGAGTTCAAGACAAAAAGTCTGAGATAGAAATAGATGACAAGGTAACATTTGAGGATCCTGATTCTGCTCTAGTAGGAGATGAGATAGAGATTGACAAAAAGGCAGTAATTCAAAATGTCTACTATAATGAATTAAAAAACAAGGGAGATATTCTTGGAACACAAAACACGCCACTGAGTCTTCCAGTGATAGAGTCATTTCCTGACATTCCAAACATTCTGCCAGGTAATGAATCAGTCAAGGTAAAAAAAAGGAGAATCATTGAGTTTGCCTGCAGGTAACTATGATGAGATCAAAGTAGAAAAGGAAGGTACTTTGATATTTGAAGGCGGTACGTATTCAGCTTCATCAATAAAAGCTGAAAAAGAATCCAAACTAGTCTTTGATGATGCATCAGAGATTATAATACAGGATAAAATCAAGATGGACAAAAAATCATTTCTTGGTCCTTCTGATGGTTCTGGAATCTCTGCAGCAGACATTTTGATCTTTGTTACTGGAAGGCAGATTGTTTCTGATGATGACGATAATGATGACGATGATGGAGATTCTAGAAAGAAAACCAAAGTTGAGTTCAAGAAAGAGTCCGTTGTATTTGCAAATGTGTTTGCACCAACTGGCGAAATTGAAATAGGTAAAGATTCTCAGGCAACAGGTTCCTTTATTGCAAAAGAAGTTGAAGTTAGAAAAGGTTCTGTGGTAACGCTTGATTCTGCGTTTGATCCAGCCGTAATTTTATTCAAGCAATACAAAGCAAAAATTTCTGAACTTGGTAATATCCGTGATGTTTCTGATGAAGCAGTAGTAATAGATTATCTAAAAAATAATGTTATCAATATTAAATCCAATACTCAGAATCTTGTCACTGATACAGAAGCCAGAGATAGTTTAGTATCCATACTTGATTCAGCACTTCAACATATCTCTAATGCAGAGATAGATGTTCTTTCTCTTGATGAAACAAGTACTAATTTGGATATATCTCAAGCTAGAACGGATATACAGAATTTTATTTCTGAAGTAGAACTTTTGAAAGGAACAACTATTCCTGTCATAGTAGCAGATGTACTTCTTGTACATTCAAACCAAATACTTTCAGATAGCCTCAAAAGAGGAGCAGAAATAGTAGACATTATTGTTGGAACTCCACTAATTATTACAGGCCAACTAATAACCATAATTGATGCAGATGTCATAAGATTACGTCAAATTGTAATTGAACTTGAACTTCTTGGATTTTCCACAACATTAGATGCTGATAAAAACAGTCCAACTATAGGCAAAATCTCATTTTTCGATGCAACAACTTCTACAATTTTAGAACATGTGTATTCACAGACTGTATTATCTATTTTAACAACAATTGCATTCTCAGAAGAAGTTAAGAATGCAGGAAATCAGCTTACTCAAGAAGAGTTTACAATCCTGTTGAACACTACACCACAAATTTTAGATGACATTGTAAATCTTGCGGATGAAATTCCGTCAATAAACTTTGTATTAGTATCAGTATGTCCAGTGAATTTTACAGTACAAGAATGTGAAGACACATTCAGCAATCCAGGAGGAGTTTCAGCTAGATTCAATATTGGAACAGGTGCTGCTGGAGGATTAGCGTCAATTCTAATATTTGCAATTAACGAATGTTTCAATTTAAGTTTTTGTCAAGTGGTGATAGATGAAATTTCTACAAGATTGGGAAGTTTGGGAGCTCAAGGAATTGATGAAACTTTATTCCCTAAACTTATCGTAATTAAGAATGTAAATAATGATGATGGAGGTACGCTACAACCAAATAATTTTACTATTCACATTACATCAACTGCATTAACTCCGCCATCACCTGCAACATTACAAGGTTCACCTACAGGCGTTGAAGTAATATTGGCAGGCGGTTATAGTGTTTCTGAAGTTCCAGTTAATGGTTATACAGCAAGCTTTTCATCTGAATGTGTCTCAACTTCTAAGCCATCCACTACAAAAACCTGTACTATTACTAACAACGATATCCAACCAAAATTAACAGTAATAAAAAACATAATCAATGATAATGGTGGTTCTTTAACATTATCTGGAGTCACACTTTTTGTCAATGGCACAACAGTAACAAATGCAACAACAAACTTACTGAATGCGGGAATTTATCAAGTAAGTGAGGAACCAATTCCAAATTATAATGTGTCTTTTGGGAGTGATTGTGATTCTAATGGTTTGGTAACACTTGATGTAGGCGATGAAAAAACATGTATAATTACCAATAATGACACTCCACCACCACCTATAACATTCTTTGAAGACTTTGATGATGGAGACATAAGTGATTGGAATGGATGTAATAACCCATCTTCATGTAGAAAAGGAGTATCCACATCTGCATTTGGCAACGATCCTCCTTCTTCTCCATTTTGGGGTTTTGTTGGCCCACGTGATGGTTCTCCAGGATCTTGTACAACACAACCTGTGACACAAAGTCTCTCAAAATTTTTCACAGTTGACACTTCTGGAGATTATATTGCAAGTGGAACTGTAGTGGCAAATCCTTGTTCTGGATGTACTATTACTGCAATATTTTCAGTTGATGGCGTCCCAATAGTTCAAAAAGCAGGACAACGCAATCCTCCTTTTGATCCAGATGCTGCAATTTTGAGTGGTTCTAAAATCATCTCGTTAAATGCAGGAACTCATGTTGCTCACATGATCTCTCAAGCATCAAGGACTTGCTCTGGCGTTTTTATCTCCTCATTTGACAATCTCAGTATCAAACCAGCAGGAGTACAACCACTTAGTTCATCTAGTTCTGCGGTTGGTGGACCATACTTCTATGTTGAAGTTGAGCCCTCAACCGTAAATGCCACTCGTTCAAGTACAGAAATAATCCCATTTGAGGTAGAGTGGTTTGACGGTTTTTATGCAAATGATGTGCAAATTAATTTGATTGGAAATACTACAAACATTGGCATTACTCCATCTGTTGTAAGTGTTTCAAATTCTACGAATCTAAAATTGTTTGATCTGATTCTTGAAATTCCAGACTCGGCAATAATTGGAAATCATTTCATAGATGTGGTTGTAACTGAGATAGATTCAGAAGATACTCAAGTAGAGACAATATTTTTGAATATTGAATAAGAACCTCCAGTTCATAATCTTATTTTTAGAATCTTCTAGAAAATTCATTTATTTTGAAAAACGGTCCGAGCCCGCAGTGGGTTCAGACCGTCATAGACCGGATGGTATCAGGTCCCACAGTGGGTGCGGATACCTTTTTGACAATTTATAAAATCATACAACGGCAGAAAGTTATTGGAGTACTTTAAACTCCTACCCTTTTTTATTTTTGAATATAATTTGTTTTTGGATTCTTCCAAGGTCTCCAATTTTCTTTTCTCAGTTGATCATACTCTGACTTGCCCAAAATAATTAGAGTTAATGTTATGATGAAAATAATTCTAATTGCTAATCCCTCAAGAGTTAACCAAGCATCATAATCAATTTCAGGCATTACAAAGGCCACCATTTCATACAATGAAACTGCAATTCCAAGAATTATGCCTATCTTCAGACCTCGTGCAAGTAGATATCCTGAAGTAATGTGGAAAAAATGAACAAAAAGCGAGTAAAATAGAAACAAAAAACCAATAGTGAATTCCTGAAATATAAAGTCTAAACTCATCCCATGAAATGTGCCGGATTTTGCGTATTCAAATATAGCCCCTAACAAAATAAAAAATTCTGCGAAAACACCAAACCAGAATATCATCATTGCTGCAATCTTTAGTCTTATGATTTTTTCCAAATTCTTCTATTAGATGAAATTAGTAATTTATTAAAAGGTACGTTAAAGGTCTTAGTGAATATTATTCTCGATAATCTTACTATGATTATCCAAAAACGGCCTTAGTCAATAAGGATTCAACAATCCAATTTGTCTAATTGACCCACTACTAAAGAATGAATTGTAAGACAAATTGGTATCTTGAACTTTATGGAGTAGGATTAAACATAATGGAATTACTCATAACAACTAACATTGTTTTGTAACATTCGGGTCTAAAATAAGACCAAAGACGATCCGAGTCTTATAGGACTCACTGGTGATTTACCTGAATTTTTAAAACCAGATCTTCAACTTCAGCTCTGATAATATGGTCGTTCTTTTATGAATCAGGAAGAGAGTGTGAAGGTGAGAAGAATTACATATTGAATGGTTCGATTTTCTTAGTATTTGGTGTACTTGTTCTTAGCTTGTTTTCTGTTCCACTTAGCATAAGTGCTGATGCAAATTATCAAGAAAACCAGATTCCAATTAAACCAAAAATCGGAGAAATTAGAACACTGCCGCTTGTCAAACCAGATATCAGCTTTGATAGGGCAAGCTACGAGCCAGACCAGACAGTAACAGTTACTGTGAATGACAGATATGCAAATAAGGATCCAAACGCAGTAGATAAAATTTCAACTGTTACAGTAACTGGTGCTGCAACTGGACAGTCGTCTTCATTTGTAATTTCAGAGACTGGAGTCAATACCGGAATTTTTGATAGAGAACTAGGTGTTGCAAAGTTTTGGGCTCCCAATCCACCTGATACAATCAAAGCAACATACACCTATAATCATGGTGATACCAATTCAGGAACAGTAAGTGTTACAGCCAAAGTAGTTGCACCTGCTCCAACAGATACTGACAGAGACGGAGTCCCAGATGAGAAAGACAACTGTCCTAAAGAGGCAGGACCTGCAAACAACAAAGGTTGTCCTGTTAAGATAGAAAGAATTCCAACACCAGTGCCAGTACCACCTAGACCGGTACCTGTTGAACCCAAAGATTCAGATGGTGACGGAGTACCTGATAATGAGGATGCATGTCCAAGAGAATATGGGCCTGCTAACAACAGAGGCTGTCCAGCAAAAGAACCAGTGCCAGCTCCTACAAGAGATGACACACCACCATTTTTGATTGTTCCAAGTGATATTGTAACTGATGCTACAACTACCCAGGGAGTAAAGGTTGCCTATATCGTAACTGCAATAGATGATGTCGATGGTGAGCTAAAACCAACCTGCTCTAAAT
>JBHHZR010000044.1:0-7590 GCA_046758125.1 Candidatus Nitrosopumilus sp.
TCTCTTAAGGGGCATTTTCACCACATGCATGAAGAAGTTTTGTTCTATCATCTTCAGTTAGAAGGTCTTCTCGAACAATTTTGTCTCTAACTTTTCTGATCTTGACATTTTTTGTTTCAGGTGGATCTCCAACTTCATTTTTTTCTCTAGAACCAAGTTTTACCCATCTAAAGAAGATCGTTAGAGATTTTTTGTGGTCCCATGTTGTGTTTGTCTCTTGACCATTTGCATTTCCATATTGATTCATTATCTTCCAAACTAGTGTGTCAATGTCATCTTTTGTTACATCACTCCAATCTTTGTTTAGTAATCTAGATAGATTAAGAATCATTTTGAGATTCTTGTGTCGTGTTGCCTTTAATAGTGAAGAATTTACCATAGCCATATCATATTTTTTAATTAATTTGAAATTGGTCTCAGAGAGATCTTTTTTGAGAAGAGCAAAAACGTGTTTTAGTTGATAATCATAGTCATAGATGCCAATTGTATTCTTTGAGTCCAGTTTCTGAGACATGCATAGTATACGCATGTGGGGGACTTAAAGTGATTTGAGAGGGCCCTCGAGGGGAATCGAACTCCTGTCCGAGGATCCACAATCCTCTATACTAACCACTGTACTACGAAGGCCACATTAAGGAAAAATTGCTTATCCTGTAATAATCTTTGATTTCTAACTGAAAATTAACTGTAGATTTATTATCAAGCAGATTAATTTTTAATTATGCGATATTGGTGGATTGCAATGGCAATATCAATTGGACTAACATACTACGGAGCAATCAATTTACTTCCATTCAAATAGCCTCAAGTTCATTACAGGTCAGAATTTTCTAATCAAGTATTAGCGATCGCTTTAAATTTGTTGTAATAGGGTACTCTTCGACTTGAGAAAAGGATTTAGCATCAATAGATTACGTTCGGGTAGAAAATCAATAGAGAATACTATACAAAGTAAGATAGAGACCATCCAGGCTGAAAAATTTGTATGGGTTGATTTGCAAAATCCCGATAGAAACGATGTTGAAAAATTAGCTGAAAAATACAATTTCAATTCGCTAAACATTGAAGACTGTATGACCAAATTTGAGCTTCCAAAACTAGACAGCTATGATGATCACTTTTTTGTAATTTTGCATTTCCCACCACTTTCACAAAAGGTAGGAATCTCAAAGAATAGTCAATTATCAATATTTGTTGGAAAAGATTTTCTAGTTACTGTACATCAAGGAGACCTTAAACCTCTAGTTGATTTGGTAGATCTTTGTAAAACAGATTCAGATGATCAAAGAAGAAGTAGATTATTAGCAAAATCTTCAGGACTCTTGCTTCACGAAATTATAGATGTATTAGTAGATGATCTATTACACACATCTAGAAAGATTATAGCTAACCTCGACGAGTTAGAAGATAGAGTATTTGATGAAACAAAACCAGTAGCAAGAAGCATTGCGTTGCTAAGAAGAGAGATTAATAGATTACGAAGAATTGCAAATCCATTAAAGAGATTTGTTTTAGAGATTGCAAAAAATGTAAAAAGATTCTCAGAAAGAGAAGACGAAGTGCTTTCATTGTATTATGACGACGTAATTGACCACATTGACAAAGTAATTGAAACTTTGGAAGAATCAAGAGAGACTATGGAGATTTACAAAGATACAGACTTTGTACTAAGTACAGAAAAGACAAACAAAGTACTTGGAGTGTTAACTATAATCTTCACATTAGCAATTCCATCAACAGTTATTGGAACATTTTATGGAATGAATGTAAACTTGCCAGGAGGATTACAAAATAGTTTTATGTTTTTTGGTTCATTTACTACATTCATCATTATAATTTTAGCATCAGCAATTCCTGCAATTTTGATGTTTGTGTATTTCAAGAAATTAGGTTGGATAGGAAACTAGAGTTTTTCATGAAGACTAATCTTAACTTTAGTTAGAGATAATTCAAGATTATCAGGAAGTATAATTAGCAAACCTGAATCTTTTCCAACATTCTCACAAGTTCCACTAAAACTATGATAATTTTGAGCTGAACATCCTTCCTGTGGATAGAATGTAAAAGAATCAAATTTCAAGTAGTTTGTGATTTCTTCCTTTGAGGGTACAAAATAAACATCAAATGCGATATTTTTATCATTTAATGAAACAGCATATTCATATGAAGTAATTTTATTGCTAGTACAAATTGGAATAAATTGAGCATAACCTTGCTTTGAAAATTCTTTTTGTTTTTCAATATCATATTTTGTATTTGGAACATTAGGGAAAAGAGAAACATATGGATCATCATTTAATTGGGTTCCCTGAATTGATTCAATTTTGTTACGAAAACTGTCAATTGCATAGCGATATGAAATAGGTTTCCAACTTGATTCACAATTACTAAATTCATGTTTTAGTTCTACAAATGATTTATCATGTTGATATTGTAATTGATTAGAGTTATAGTTAGAAGGTAAAGAAACATTGGATTGATCAAAGGAAAAACCTTTTTCATGTGATTCAGAATTTGGATTTGACCAAACATTTGTTATGTCAAACAAAATATTTCCCGGATGCTTCCAATCTTGTTGTAAATGAACATAAATAGAATATTTGTTAATGTTTTCATCATAAGTAGAGTCAAAAATAGCTTCTCCAAATAATGCATTTGACAAAACTAATACAAATGCAATTGCTGGAATTAAATAGAAAATCTTTTTCATTGAATCACCAAAATTCTATAAAAAACAATACAAATCTGGCTCTAATATTTGATTCTAGCAGACAAATGAATTTGGTATAAAACTTTGAATTTTTTTTCTCAAATAGAGCTTAATTAAATACCAGATAATTTACCCTAAATTATGGGCAAAATTAGAATACGAACTGGCAGAGGAACAGGAACTATGGAAGTCGATGACGATCCAAAAAAATGGTCTGGTGACGAATTTAGAAAAATTCAAGAAGCAAGAAAAAAGGCAGCTGCAAATAGAATGGTTCATACAGGCAGAGGAACTGGTTCAAGAAAACTAGGAGATATTCCTGAACCAAAAGCAAGACCATCAACTGAAGGAATGACAAGAATTACAGGCAGAGGAACTGGTTCAAGAAAAAGTAAAAACAAAGGTTCCAAGTAAAAAAATCTCAATTTTTCATTTTAGTTTTTTATTTTTATAATTCTAGATTTTAATATCAGGATTTCCAGCTTTGAGTTTTTCCCAATCTGAAAGGAAATTTTCTAAACCAATTTTGGTTAATGGATGTTGCAACATCTTGTCTAATACTGCAGGAGGCAATGTTACTACATCTGCTCCAATTTTTGCAGCTTTGACTACATGCATTGGATGACGAACACTTGCAACAAGTATTTGAGTTCCAAAATCATAATTTGAAAATATTTCTTTAATCTCTTGAATTAGATGCATTCCATCTTGTCCAATATCATCTAATCTTCCGATAAATGGGCTAACATATTTTGCTCCAGATTTTGCAGCAAGCAAAGCTTGGTTTGGTGAAAATACTAATGTTACATTCACAGGAATTCCTTCTGATGAAAGTGACTTACATGCTTTTAGACCATCAGGAGTCATTGGAACTTTAACTACAACATTTTCTCCATATCCACGAAGACGTTTTCCTTCTTCTACCATTCCAGAATATTCTGTGCTAAGAACTTCAAGACTTACATCGCCTTTGATAATTTCTGTAATCTCTGCCATTGCATCTTTTGGATTGCCTTTTTCTTTTGACATTAAAGAGGGATTTGTGGTGATTCCATCAAGTAATCCCATGTCATTGAATTTTTTAATAGAATCTAGATTAGCAGTATCAAGAAAAATTTTCATAATTTTCTACTCCTAATTTCCTTGACTTGTTTCACTATATTAATTGGTGTGATTCCATGCTTTTCTAGGAGTAGAGGGACCTCTTTGTCTCGAGCAGATTCTCCAAACATATCCTGAGCTCCAATTCTCTTTATGGGTACTGGATATGATTCTGAAACAGATTCTGCAACAGCTGAACCCATTCCACCAAAAATATTGTGTTCTTCAGTGGTAACTATACACCCTGTGTCTCTTGCTGCTTTTTCTAAAAGTTCATTGTCAATTGGTTTTATTGAAAACATGTCTAAAACTCTACAAGAGATGCCTTCTTGTTGTAATGATTCGGCTGCCTCGAGGGCCATTCGTACAGTAATGCCACATGCTGCAATTGTACAATCAGAACCTTCTCTTAAAGTGATACCTTTTCCAATTTGAAAGTCTTGAGATTCTGAGTGAACTATAGGAGTTTTTGATCTTGCCATTCTCATGTAAAATGGACCATATTCATTTGCTATCAAATATGTCAATTTAGAGACAGCAACAGTATCTGCCGGAATAAATACTCGAAAGTTAGGAATTGCTCTCATTATTGCAATATCTTCTATTTGTTGATGAGAACCACCATCAGGTCCTACAGACAAACCTCCATGAGAAACTACAAATTTTACATTAAGACCTTTTTTTCCTGGTGGGGAAGGATAAGCAACATTATTTCTAATTTGATCAACTGCTCTTCCTGGTAAAAATATTGCATATGTGCTTGCAAAAGAAATTTTTCCTGAAAATGCTAATCCAGCAGAGACAGTAACAAGATTTCCTTCAGCAACTCCAACATTGAAGAATCTATTTGGAAATTCTTTTCCAAATCCTGAAGTCTTTAAAGAATCAGTAGTATCTGCACCTAAAACAACAACATTTGGATTCTCTTTTCCAACCTGAATCAGAGTTTTAGAATATTCTGAACGCATGTCAGTCATTATTGGTTCATTCAAATGTAGCCTGCCTCCTGTGCAATTTTCTTAATCTGTTCTTGTTTTTCTCCTACAACATGCAAACCAATCCATTTGTTCACCAAGTCAGCACCACCTAACTCATTTGCCTTATCAAGTAAAATGCGTCTTCGAGATTTCAAAGTCTCATCTCTGAAATCTCTAATTGCTGCTCGAACATCTTGTTGTCCAATAATGGCACCACCTCCAACAAAGGCTCTTGCACCATCTGCAAAAATTGAGCCTATATTTGTAAGATTTACTCCTCCATCAGCCTCAACATATCCTGAAAAATTATATTCATTTAGAATTGGTTTTAGTCTGGTCATTTTTCCATGCGTTTCTTCAATGTATTTCTGTCCAGATTTTCCTGGAAATACCGACATTACAATTAGTTGATCAAGTGTTGGCAAGAATTTGTAAGACCACTCAGGTAATTCTGTATCAGGATTTATTGCAAGACCTACACCAACTTGATTTTGTTTTAGTAAATCGTGAATTTCTCCAAAACTTGATTCATCAGTTACTTCAGTATGAACTGTAATAATGTCACTACCTGCATCAATGTAATCTCTAACATGTTTTACAGGTTCGTTTATCATCAAATGTGAATCAAAGGGAATAACAGTTAGGGGTCTTAGTTCTTTGATTTTTGTATGATCAAAAGTTTTGTTTGGAACAAATTGACCATCCATCACATCAAGATGGATATAATCTGCTCTACCATCAGCACATCTCTTAATTTCATTTCCTAGATTTGTCATATCACCTGCAATAATAGATGGTGCAATCATAAACTGTGAATCTAATTCTAAATTAATTATTGGAACAACATCAGTGTCAGGAGCTTTTCCATGCCATTGAGGGTTATCTTCCATGTGTTCTACAGCTTTTCCTTTGATAGTTCTTGAGATTATCATGGTAGGAACTCCTTTTGTTGCATTTGCTTTTGCAATTGCTGCATCAATTTGTTCTACTCTATGCCCATCAATTTCAATTACATTCCATCCAAATGATCTCCATTTGTCGCCAGTCTTCCAACGTGATGCATCTTTCCACATCTCAGAAAGAACATCTCCTTCTAATTTTTCATCTAGTGGCATTACTTTTTCAGTGTAAGAATCTTGTTGAATGAAATTTCTATCAAGAAATGCAGTAAGATTATCTAGCTTGTATTTTGCAGCAGTCATTGAAGCTTCCCAGACTTGTCCTTCATCTGATTCACCGTCTCCAATTACAGTATAGACATGATAGTCTTTAGAGTCAATTTTTCCAGCAAGTGCAATTCCTACAGAATAAGACAATCCAGTTCCCAAAGAACCTCCACAAAACTCTACGCCTGGGCACTTTAGATCAGGATGTCCTTGCAGTTTGCTACCAAATTGTCTCAAAGTATCCAGTTCAGATTCTGGAAAATATCCAGCAACAGCCATGTTTGAAAATAGACCGGGGGCAGCATGTCCTTTGGATAAGACTAAACGATCTCTGTCCTCCCATTGAGGATTCTTAGGATCAAATCTCAGATGTTTGTTAAATAAACAACCCAAAATTTCTGCCATAGAAAATGATCCGCCAGGATGACCTGAACCTGCAGTATTAGTTGCCTTGATTACTAGTTTACGGGCTTTGAGAATATTCTTCTTAATTTTATAATAATCAAGCCCCATCTCGTTCATTATCTTTGTAAATTTAATAAAAATCTACTTCTGAAGAATTGATAATAACAAAAAATTGTTTAGTAAAAAGTAATTCTTTTTGGCCCTGATTTTTTAACAAAGACACATTTCTATGTCATTTATCGAGTCAGAGACATCTCGCGGTGTTAGCTGGGGGCCCAAAAGCTCACATAAACTAGTTAACAAAATCACGAGTCTCCAAAGCAAAGGAGACTGATTTTTTCTCTGGGAACACAAAACTCTTTTTTAAAAAAAACATATTATAGAAGATTATGGAATTTTTTTCGAATTTCAGAAAAGAGATAAAATATTCAAAAAGAGAAAAAGCATCTCAAATCAATGGTAAACATCTCAAAGGATTACTAAAAAAATTCAAGGAAGAGCGAGACAGAATAGAAAAAGAGACAGGTAAAAGACCACAAATTGATGAAACAACACAGATGTTTATGCAAAAAGTTCTAAATGTATGGATTTCAGAAGGAAATCTTGTTACTGTCTCTGCTGGATTAGCATTTTCAGGAAAAATTTCTTTTGCAAGCACATATGCAATATTTTTACCAGGAAGAGCAGTTGATCATAATAGACAGTTTACTCATCCAGTTGAATATTATGAAAAAAAATACTAATTCTGAAATTCTTGGGTTAAAATAGGATGAAAAATTTTAATCTAATTACAACTATACAACATTATGGATATTAAAGAAGTCATTCCAATAGTAGTTTTTGACAATCAATGTCACTTGTGTGTGAAATTTGCAAAATTTGTAGAATTTTTTGCGGGAGGTAAAATAACAATAGTTGGACACTTCAGATTTTGGAGAAAAGATCAGAAATGAAATTCTTGATAAATCTGCTCTAGAGATGTTTTGGTTTATTGATAAAAAAAGAGCATATGGTGGAAGAGCTGCATTATTTCCATTAATAAAATCAATTTTTTCAAAAAAATCAAACAAACCATATTTGAAAATTGATGAAAATTGTAATCAGGATTGTAAAACAGTTAAAGCGATCTTTGTAAGATCATCAAGTCTGCTTGCAAATAGCAAAAAAATAGACTTGTGGCCGTGTAGAAACCATCGATTCTTGACCATTTTGTAGATCAGATGATACAGTC
>JBHHZR010000045.1:0-7422 GCA_046758125.1 Candidatus Nitrosopumilus sp.
CCTTTTACAACAATTGAACCAAATGTAGGAGTAGCTTTTGTAAAAGCTGATTGTGCATGCAAACATTTTGAAATTAATCATGAAAATGAATTATGTGTTAATGGTACTCGCTTTATTCCAGTAAAACTCATCGATGTAGCTGGACTAGTTCCAGGGGCACATGAAGGAAAAGGATTAGGAAATCAATTTCTTGATGATGCAAGACAAGCTGAAGTTTTGATTCATGTAGTTGACATTGCTGGAACAACTAATCTTCAAGGACAGCCTATTCCAGCAGGAACTCATGATCCTCTAGAAGATGTTGTGTTTGTTCAAGATGAATTTGATCAATGGTTTGCAGATATTCTCAAAAGAGAATGGGATAAGATTACTAGAGAAATAGATCAAAAAAGGGTAAAACTTACTGATGGAATTGCAAAACGATTTACTGGATTAGGAATCAAAAATTACCAGGTACAAGAAGTATTACAAAAACTAGAACTTATCTCTCGAAATCCAAAAGAATGGAAAGATTCTGATATTCAAACTTTTGTTAAAGAATTAAGAAAAAACACAAAACCAATGATCATTGCTGCAAATAAAGCAGATCTTTGTCAAGATCTTGAAATTCTCAAAAAAATTCCAGACACCGTAATTCCATGTAGTGCTGAAACTGAATTACTATTACGAAAAGCATCAAAAGCAGGAATAGTAAATTATTCTTCAGGTGATAAAGGATTTACAATTACAGAAGGAAGAGAAATTCCGCCTCCTCAACAAAAAGCACTTGATTTAGTAAAGTCAGTATTTTCCAAAATTCCTTCTACAGGCATCCAAAAAATTCTAAACACTGCCATATTTGATTCTCTAAATTTTATTGTTGTATATCCTGTAGAAGATGAAACAAAACTAACAAACAAAGATGGCGTCATCTTACCTGATGCTAAATTGCTTCCACAGGGTTCTACTGCAAAAGACTTGGCCGGTTTAATTCATGCTGATATTGCAAAGGGATTCTTACATGCAATTGACTGTAAAACTAAACAAAGGATTGGCGGTGATCAGAAACTAAAAAATGGCGATGTAATTAAAATCGTATCTACATTAAGTCGTGGATAATATGCTAGGTTTAGGAGTTGAAAGTACTGCTCATACATTTTCTTGTGCGATAATTAAGAAGAAAGGAAAGAAAGGAACGATTCTTTCTGATGTAAGAAAAATCTATCGCCCCGAAGATGGAGAAGGAATTCATCCAAGAGAAGCATCTCGCCATCATATAGAAAATAGTTCTTCAGTATTATCTGAATGTCTTAGAGAAGCAAATACAACAATTAAAGATCTTGACCTTATCTCTTATGCTGCAGGTCCAGGATTAGGTCCATGCTTACGTGTAGGTGCAGTTGTTGCAAGATCATTATCTTCTTTTTACAACATTCCAATTTACCCTGTAAATCATGCACTTGGCCATATTGAATTAGGAAAATTACTTACTGGTGCAACTAATCCACTAGTGCTCTTAGTTTCTGGAGGACACACTATGCTTTTGGCATTTCTTAACAAACAATGGAGAGTTTTTGGTGAAACCTTAGATATTACATTAGGTCAACTACTTGATCAATTTGGACGAACCATTGGATTTGCTTCGCCTTGTGGAAAAAATATTGAAGAATTAGCATTAAAATCTTCAAACTATGTTTCACTACCATATTCAGTAAAAGGAAATGATGTTTCTTTTTCAGGTTTACTGTCTGCAACAAAATCTATTGCCAAGAAGAGTAAAGTTGATGCATGTTATTCTCTTCAAGAGACTGCTTTTGCAATGATAAGTGAAGCTGTAGAGCGTGCATTATCATTTACACACAAAAAAGAATTGATGATAGTAGGTGGTGTTGCAGCTAACAAACGACTATCTCAAATGCTTAAAGATGTATGTAAACGACATGGTTGCAAATTCTTTGTGGTTCCATTACGATATGCAGGAGATTGTGGTAGTCAAATATGTTGGACAGGACTTTTAGAATCACAAGTAAAAAAAGGTGTTTCTCTAAAAGATACGTTTGTTACACAATCTTGGAGATTAGACACAGTTCAAGTAAATTATTAATTTTTGTTATTATCAATTGCTTCGTCTATACTTTTGAGCCAACTTTTTGTATTAAAAACACCAAACTTGAAGGTTTGTTCACCTTCATTTGTTTTTGCTGAAAAACATATTTTTTTCATTATTAGTCCTTCCTTCCATGTTTTTGTCACATCCTCTAATGAAATATCTAATATTGTATCTCCCATACGTTTTGAAAAATCCATCATCCTTGATTTAGTTTTATCAAATGCTAATCTCTTATTTGTTAATGTTAGAATTCCTACTCCTAAACTGTCTTCACTACAATCTTCTTGTTTTATTTTCTTCTCCCCCTCTTCCATGATTGACTTTTATTGAATTCTTTTGGATATAATGTTAATGAAATTAATAAAAAAAGGTGCAGAAGCTGACATATATCAAACTAAATGGCAAAATTCTAAAGCAATTCTTAAAATTAGAAAAACAAAAAATTATCGTAATCCTTCTCTTGATTCAAAAATACGCAGACAAAGAACAATAAAAGAATCACAAATCATCTCTCAAGTAAAATCATTTGGAATCCCAACTCCTCTTGTTTACTTTGTAAATATGGAAAATACCTCAATTATCATGCAAGAAATTCCTGGAAAGCCAATTCATGATTTATCTGAATCAAAAATTATTGAATTATCAAAAGAAATTGGAAAACTAGTTGGAATATTGCACAAAAATGGTATAATGCATGGTGATCTGACCACCTCAAACTTCATCTTATTCCAAAATACTGTATATGTGATTGATTTTGGATTATCTCAAAATACAATCAAACCTGAAGATAACGCAGTTGATTTGAGATTGATCAAAGAGATTCTTAACAGTGCACATGCAAATATTATGAAACCTGCTTGGAACAATTTCCTACTTGGATACAAATCTGTTGTTGGGAATATAAAATATGTTAAAATCACAAAACTTGTTTCAGATATAGAAAGTCGTGGTAGATATGCAGAAGTCGTTTGATCTATTTTTTGTATCCTCAAATATTCACAAATACAAAGAAGCAAAAAAAATTTTGGATTCATATGGGATCAAACTTGGTTTTATCAAATTCAATCTTGAAGAGATCCAATCAGATTCACTCAAAGAGATTGCATCAAAAAAAGCAAAACACGCATTTTCTAATTGTAAAAAACCTGTTATCATTGAAGATGATGGTTTGTTCATTGATTCACTTGGAGGATTTCCTGGTCCATATTCATCCTATGTTTTCAAAACTATTGGAAACAAAGGCATTCTAAATCTCTTAAAAAATAAAAGAAAAGCAAAGTTTGTTTCTATCATAACTTATTGTGATAAAACGAATTTACAATCGTTTGATGCAAAATTAGATGGAACTATATCAAAATCTCAGAAAGGAAATGGTTGGGGATATGATCCAATCTTTATACCAAAAAATTCAAAGAAGACATTTTCGGAATTAAATAACAAAAATGAGTTATCACATCGCTATAAAGCACTAAAAAAATTCTCTAATTGGTATTTACATAAGTAGGAATCCAACGATCTATGAATCGTTCCTTATTTTGTAAAATGGAGATTCTTGAAACATAACTTTCATCCATTATTGAAAAAATCTTACTTTGTTTTGCAACATTTTCACTAAATTTTCTTACTTCGTCCATTTCTAACATGTTGGAATGTTCTAATCTGTTTGTTGAACGACCAATATGCATGTAAGATTTTATTTCAATAAAGTGTGGACTTGCTTTTCTAAACATTTCTGCAAATGCTGGGATGATTTCTTCTTGATTATTGTAGTTTCTAATCAAAGTAATTCTAAGAACTGTTCTTGTATCTAAATTTTTTAACACGTCAAGAGTTTTATTCCATCTTTCCCATGAATCATCATATTTTGGTTTGTTTATACTCATAAATGATTCATAATCTGCTGCATTAGTTGACAAGTACAACTGTGTTGGTAATGCATTTTCATCTTGCAATCTTTGAATCATATCTGGTTCCTGTCCATTTGTTACAAGAAAAATTGATTTTGTAGCTTCAAGTGAATTTAGATATTTGATTAATTCTGGTAACTTTGGATACATTGTTGGTTCACCAGATAATGAAATTGCATAATGACTTGGCAATAATGACTCATCTAATCTTTGTTTGTCGTTTCTTGAATCCCCGTAATATCCATTGATTAGTTTTTTTCTTTCAGCCATTAATTTGGTTAAAATCTCTTTGGGTTCTGCAACTTGTTCAGGTTCCATTTTCAACGAATCATAAAATTCCATTGGCCTCCAACAATACACACAACGATTTTCACAATGCATGCCAGCTGGGGAGAATTCCATACATCTATGAGTTGAGATTCCATAGAACTTGTGTTTGTAACAACTTCCTTCATGTTTGAATGATTTTTTTGTCCAATGACATAATTCGACTGTTGAATGATCAGCAACCCCATACTTTGCTTTCTTTAACTGTTCAGAGATTGCAGGTCTGATCTGAATCAAACGATCCTCGTCTTCCATAATTTCTCCTGAACAACTCATGAGTCAAAATCTTGTTTTGGTTTACTTAAATTGATCGAGATTTTTGTCTAACATGGAAACTTTTCTTAAAACCATTGCAATTTTTAGTCGATTCTAGAGTGAGATTTAATAACTGGATCCTCAAGGTAATTTTAGGATTGAAAAAAATACACGTTTTACCGTTCCTCTTGTTGCTTTTAACTACTTTATCTAGTATGCCTTTCAGCCCATCTTTTGCTGCTGAAGACTTGGATAAAGATGGCATTGATGATGCTATTGATGCATGCCCAAATCTGCAAGAAGATTTTGAAGGTCCAGAAGATGGTTGTCCTTCAAACTTTGTACCATGGTATGATGAAGATTATGACGGAATAGAAGATCATCTTGATCAATGTCCAAATCTTAAAGAAACCTACAATAAATTCCAAGATGATGACGGCTGTCCAGATGTACTTCCTGGAAGTGGAGAAGGTGGTTTACCTGATTCTGACGGTGATAGTTTTGTTGATACTGTAGACTTGTGTCCTAATCAACCTGAAACGTTCAATGGTATTTCTGACAGAGACGGCTGTCCAGATTCATATGGTTCTGGTGACAGAGATTTAGATGGCGTTCCAGACAATGTAGATGAATGTCCATTAAGTGCTGAAACTTACAATAGATTCCAAGATGATGACGGCTGTCCTGATTCTCCTGGTAATGTTGGTTTTATTGATTCTGACAACGATGGTATTCAAGATAAAATTGATTTGTGTCCAACACAACCAGAAACTTATAATGGTTATCTTGACGTAGACGGTTGTCCTGATGCTTCACTAGTCTCTTCATTTGATGACAGAGATGGTGATGGAATTGCAGACCAATTTGATATTTGTCCAACTGATCCTGAAACTTTTAACAGATTTGCAGATTATGACGGTTGTCCAGACTCAATTCCATCATTTGCTGGAACAGAAGGTGACATAGATGGTGATAGAGTTATGGATGTTGATGACGCATGTCCATTAGATCCTGAAAGATACAATGGATTCCAAGATGAAGATGGTTGTCCAGACATTCCTCCTTATTCAAGTGATAGTGATTCAGATCTTGATGGAATAACTAATAGTATTGATCAATGTCCACAAGTAAAAGAAACTTACAACATGTTTGAAGATTCAGACGGTTGTCCTGACTTTGTTGGCAGTGATAGTACTGTACCAGATACTGACAATGATGGAATCAATGATTATGTTGACTTGTGTCCAACACAACCTGAAACATTTAATGGTATTTTTGACAGAGACGGTTGTCCTGATAGTGATAGTGCAACTGACAGAGATTTAGATGGCGTTCCAGATGAAATTGATCAATGTCCAACTGCTAAAGAAACTTACAACCTCCATCAAGACTTGGATGGTTGCCCAGACAGTATTTCTGGATTTGCAGCATTAGATTTTGATGGTGATAGAATTACTGATTTGAATGATAAATGTCCTCTAGAACCTGAAGTGTATAACAGCTATCAAGATACAGATGGTTGTCCTGATGCTGTAGTTGCAGATTCTGATGGCGATGGAATCCGCGATACATTAGATCAATGTCCCTCAACTGCAGAAACTTGGAATAGATATCAAGACTCAGACGGATGTCCTGACAACCCCTCTGAATCTGATTCAGACTTTGATGGTATTTTAGATTCAACTGATGAATGTCCTCTTGACAGAGAACGTTACAATGGATTCCAAGATGAAGACGGATGTCCTGACTATCCAGATTTCATTACTAGCTTAGATTCAGACTTTGACGGATTAATTGATGAATCAGATCAATGTCCACTAGTTCCAGAAACTTACAATAAATTCCAAGATGATGACGGCTGTCCTGATTCTGTTGCAGACAACAAAGGAACCCCCGATTCTGATAATGATGGAATTAATGATTATCGTGACAATTGTCCAAATCAACCTGAAACCCATAATGGAATTCTTGACTTAGATGGTTGCCCAGATGACTATATCTCAAAAAATGATCGTGATTTAGATGGTATTCCAGATGCTATTGATGCATGCCCAACTGCTAAAGAAACCTACAATAAATTCCAAGATGATGACGGTTGTCCTGATTCTATTTCAGAATCACTTGTAGTTGATTCTGATAATGATGGAATCAATGATGTCTATGATGATTGTCCTCTAGTTGCTGAAAACTATAATGGATTCCAAGATGATGACGGTTGCCCAGATATTGATGATACACAACCTGACTCTGATGGAGATGGAGTTCCAGATGTAATGGATATGTGTCCACAACAAGACGAAGTTTGGAATAGATTTGTTGACTATGACGGTTGCCCAGATACTATGCCAACTGGAAATGTTACAATTGACTCTGATGGAGATGGTATAAAAGATGAAATTGACTTGTGTCCAAATGAAAAAGAATCTTGGAACAAATACAATGATCATGATGGTTGTCCAGATATTGCACCAGAACAATCAAGATACAAACATGATGCTGATTTAGACAATATCATTAATGACTATGACATGTGTCCTCTTGAACCCGAAGATTATGATGGAGATAGAGATACTGATGGATGTCCTGACCAATAGCAGTATCCTAAAATGAAAAAATATCATCTTGTAGGATTTTTGCTTTTACTTACCTCAACTATTAGTATGCTGCCAGGCAGCGTATATGCTAATGAGGCGATTGACTCTGATGGAGATGGAGTTCCAAATTCAGTAGACGAGTGTCCTCATCTTCTAGAAGACTATGATCCACAATATGGTGATAATATTGATGGATGTCCTGCAGACTTTGTTCCATGGTATGATGCTGACTATGATGGAATACAAGATC
>JBHHZR010000046.1:0-6773 GCA_046758125.1 Candidatus Nitrosopumilus sp.
GAACCAGAACCAGAGTTAGAAGCACCAGAACCAGAACCAGAGTTAGAAGCGCCAGAACCAGAACCAGAGTTAGAAGCGCCAGAACCAGAACCAACACCTGAATCAGAACCAACACCTGAACAACCTTCAAATGAAGCCTCTGATTCTACTCAAAAATCAGAAGATCGTGATGTAATTTTTGTTGGCACAAAACCAATTATGACTTATGTTTCTGCAACTTTGACACAACTTTCAACTAGACAAACTGTGACTATCAAAGCTAGAGGAAAACGAATTACACAAGCAGTAGATGTATCTCAAATGATTGTTAAAAGAATGGATTCCGTTGGTTATGTTGTCAGTGATGTAAGAATTTCATCGGACTCTCTTACTTCTCAAGATGGAAAACAACGTAATGTTTCTACAATAGAAATTGACATTTCGAAAAACTAATACTCGAAATTTAATTTTAATAGTAATTGGAATTTCAATTATCGTTACCGTAATTGGATTAAATGGAGATTCATGTGGATTACAGCACATGATAATTTTAAACCAAATTTCTTCATATGAGGAATCTCTAGACCCTGAATTGTGTGAAATAATAGTTGAAAAAATTGATTTGTTCAATGATCAATGTGAGCCTCAGGTTGAAATTTTAGATTGTGGTTAAAGGTTCTATATCCATCAAAAATGTGATTCCAAAATAAATCAAAATCAAACTTAATCCTACCATCAATGTTTTGTAATTTTTGTTAGAAAGAATTTTGGAACCTTTTGCAGCAAGAAATGAAACTGCTCCCAACCATGCAAAATCCATCCATATGTGAAATCCAAATACAATTAGTATTCCAGTAAATGCCCATACAAGTATGGCATCTGAGATTAATTTGAATCCTATAGTTAACCACCAAATGATAAAAAATGGATTTAATGCACTTAATACAGCTCCTGCAATCAGTGGACCTTGTTTGGAAGTAGATCCATGTACCTCTTTTTTTCTTAGTATTGTTTTGATTTGCATTGCTGCAAACACAAAAAGTGTTATTGCACCAAAAATAGAAATCATAATTCTGAATTCTGGAAATGATTCTAAAGAAAAAACTCCCACTCCTAACAAAATCACTAATGGTAGTTCAATAATTGTATGCCCTACTGCCATCTTTAATCCTGCTTTTGTGCCATCCTTTAGTCCATATGCTACATTTGCTGTAAAAAGTGGACCCGGCGCCATAACTCCTGATGCTGAAATTACTATTACTATTGCTGCAAATTCAAGAATCTGAACCATCTGTCTCTGATTATTTGCTATTTAATTATGAAATAAAGATAATTGAAAAGTTCTATCTATACATAGAATCTTTAAGATGTCTTGATTCTTCTTCTGCTTTTTTTATTATCCCTTCAGCTTTTTCAGCTTCCTGTTGTAATGATGGAATGTTGCATGAAGCTCCGGGAATTAATTGTGACATTGCAATGCATAATTGTGCACTAGATTTAAAATCTGGACCTTTTCCATCAGTATGAAAAATTATAACCACAACATCTTGACCTGAAATACTTCCTTCATTTAACAACATTCCGGGAATTCCTGGTACTGTTCCATGTTCTAAAACTTTCAAACCTGCATCTTTTACTTTTGCTCTGGCAGAATCTGTACTTCCAATTCCAATCATTTCTTCTACACCTTCTGGTGATTTAACTGCAACACTGCTTACAATTAATCCAATTTTGTGTTTCTTTGCCCACTTTAACATTGTTTTAGCTGCAACTCTATGTAATGATTGATCAAGAGTTAGATATGACAAAAACACTGCAACTTTCAAATCATCATTCACAAAAATTCTAGTTGGATAGTTTGGTTTTCCATCTTTAATGATGCTTATTGGTGGAAAACCATCTGAATCAATTACTCCAGCTAAATCAAACTGTGATGTATGTATCATTGATTCAGTTGCGATAGCACTACTAAATCCTATTGATGGAAATCCATCAATAAGATATCCCTCTTCTAAATTTAGTGGCTTTAATTCTCGAATTCTAATTCTAGGAAACAATAATGAATTTTTGTGTTCATAGAATAATAATTTTTATCTCATTTACAATCTATTTTTGTAATCTCGAAACAAGTGCTGCATAGATGAATGGTAATATTGTTGTAACTTCTGCATGAAGTGTTGCTTGTTTTGCCTTTCGTGTTACTTTTCCCCAAGAGATAGCTTCTCTTACTAGTGCTCCACTAAGACTTCCATCAAACTCTTGTGCTGTTGTAATGTAAAATGCATAATCCAATCCTTCTCTATATTGATTCCACCATAATGTGTGATGTTTTGAAATCCCTCCTCCTATCATAAAAGCTCCGGATTTTTTTGCTTTGAAAATTAACCCTGACAATAGATCTGCATCTCCTACCATGTTTAATTTGAAATCATTATGTTTTTGTGTGAAGAGCCAAATTTGACTTCCCACTGCCCCATCCATAATGCCCGGAACGACAACATTGATGTTATTTTTGTATGCCCAAAAAAGAAAAGAATCTTCTCCTAAATGTTTTCCAATCATTTTGCAAATTTCTGGAGTAGACATTTCTTTTGTTCCATTTTGATACTCCTCTTCTAAAAATGACTGGATTTTTTCTTCAATGAGCGGACCATAACTGTCCATAGGTACAAGTACATTTCCTAGTCTGTGAATATTTTGATCTGCTAATTCCAGGTCATCCATTGTAAAGGAACCTTCTTTGTAATGTGAGAAATGTCTTGCAATATCATGATCCAATGCACCGCATGTTGTTATGGCCACATCAAACCATTTGTTTTTGATCATATCTTTGATAATTCCTCTTAATCCTGTAGACACTACAGCTCCTACAAATGAGACAAATTTGAGACATTGTTCATCTGAAATCATTTTTGTTAGAATTTCTAATCCATCTGATAGATTTACTGATTCAAATCCTCCTGATTGAGATAATTCTTCAAATATTTTTTCAATTGAAGTGTTTGCATCAATTTCTATATCTCTGACTGAACGACCTAGTTCCACCATGATTTCATTCGTCGGTGTCAACTATAAAATCCTGCCTTAATCAAAACCATTTTTTTAAGAAAACTTTAAACCCGCGCAATAACACCAATTTTCGAATGGCAGACAGAATCAAAGTTGGTTTAGTAGGTATAGGTAATTGTTTTTCAGGATTAATTCAAGGAATTGAATATTATCGAAAAAATCCATCTCAACAAGTAATTGGAATTATTCATGAAAAATTAGCTGGATATGGAATTCATGATATTGATTTTGTATGTGGGTTTGATGTTGGCGAAAATAAAGTGGGAAAACCTCTCATGGAGGCAATCTATGAATATCCAAACATGGTTGATTGGATTCCTAAAGATGAAATGCCAAAGACTGATGCCAAAATCTATGAAAGTCCTGTCCTAGACGGTGTTGGACTGTGGGTAGAAAATAGAGTTAAACCAATAAAAAGTTCTAAAACTACTGAACAGATTGCTGAGGAAGTTAAAAAAATACTCAAAGATTATGGTGCCGAAATTATTGTATCCTACTTGCCTGTGGGTTCTGATAAAGTAACTGAATTTTGGGCTCAAATTTGTCTTGATACAAATACTGCATTTGTAAATTGTATTCCCTCATTTATCGCATCCGATGAAAACTGGGCCAAAAAATTTGAAGAAAAAAATATTCCTTGCATTGGTGATGACATCAAAGGTCAAGTTGGTGCAACAATAGTTCACAGAACTTTAGCAAAACTATGTAATGATAGAGGAACAAAAATTGAAAAAACATACCAAATCAATGTCGGAGGAAATACCGACTTTTTGAACATGAAAGAACAAGAAAGACTTGTTTCAAAGAAAATTTCTAAAACTGAAAGTGTTCAAAGTCAGCTTGACGAACGATTAGATGATGATCAAATCTATGTAGGCCCATCTGATTTTATCCCTTTTTTGGGTAATACAAAATTAATGTTTATGAGAATAGAGGGTCGTCAATGGGCAAACATTCCATATAATATGGAAGTTCGTTTAGATGTTGATGATAAAGCCAATTCTGCAGGAATTGTAATTGATGCAATTAGATTGGCAAAAATTGCTCTTGATAGAGGAATTGGTGGGCCAATCAAACCAGCAAGTGCATACTTGATGAAACATCCAATAGAACAAACTTCTGATGTTGCAGCAAAAGCAGCATGTGAAAAGTTTGTTGCTGGAGAAAAATTATTGAAATTTATTTGAATCTCTAAATCTGATTTTTCTGCTTTTTGTATATTTGTCAAGAGTAAATTTTCTTGTAATTTGACTCTCTCCATTTAATTTAGTAATTTTTGTATTTACTACTTTGTTATTTTCAGCCAGATCTACAATTATGCTGTTGCCTCCAAATCTATGATTTTCCATGTTTGCAGCAAGAATGGGTATTCTATTTTCTAATGCTCTTACCTGAACATACATCTTCCATGGTTCTATCCCTCGTTTGACAATTCTGCTAGGTGAAAACAGTACTTGGACTCCTTTTTTTACTAGAGTGTTTGCAACTTTGGGAAATACCATATCGTAGCAAATAATCAGACCAAATTTGCATGCGGTATTGAAAATTTTAACCTCGTTTCCTGGTTTTACTGTATTACGCTCGTAATCAAATGGGTGAATTTTTTCCTGCCTTCCTATGAATTCTCCTTCTGGACCAATGACAGGCGCAATAATTGAGGTCTTTTTCTTTGTAATCTCATAAAATGCTCCAGGAATTATAGTCATGGAATACTCCTTTGCAATTTTCTTAAAATCTGAAAATTCTATATCAAAATCTGAAATTTTATTTTCCTTTAGCCATTGTTCAGGCAAGCATACTATCTCTGTCTCTTTTTTGCCAAGTTTTCTTAACATCTCTGAAACTCTAGAAATTCCTTTTTGATTTGTTCTATACTGTTTAGTTTGGATTAATCCTAACTTTGCCATGATTTTAGAATAATTACTTCATAATTATAGGTAGGCACAATTTTAAAAAACAAATTCTACCACTACGAAAAATATCATAATGAAACAAGAAAAATTATGCAATTATGTCAACTAAACTTGTTAACCATCGATTATCCTACCATTAAAGAAAAGATCCGTATTGGTTCATGTTAAAAAAGTCGAGATCTTTGGCTTCAAGTCCTTTGGATTCAAGAATACTACTGTACAATTTGAACCTGGTCTTGTATCGATCTCAGGACCAAACGGTTCAGGAAAAAGCAACATCTTAGATGCCATTATCTTTGCAATGGGTGAAAACAAACCAAAAGTAATGAGAGTCGATAAATTACGATCACTAATTCATGATATTGAGGGAAATCGACGTGGACCTAAAATGGCAAGATCTAGCGTACATTTTGATAATTCTGATCGAAAGATTCCTGTTGATTCTGATGTAGTTGAGATTACAAGAGAAATG
Organism: Candidatus Nitrosopumilus sp.; assembly: GCA_046758125.1. Lineage (GTDB taxonomy): Archaea > Thermoproteota > Nitrososphaeria > Nitrososphaerales > Nitrosopumilaceae > Nitrosopumilus. The sequence continues at coordinate 5,434 of JBHHZR010000046.1, forward strand.
GATGAACAAGGTGAAAATACATACTATCTAAACAAAAAGAAAACAAAGCGAAATCAGATTCTTGATCTACTTGACATGGCAAATGCTGGTTTGGGTCAACTAAATGCTGTTCAACAAGGAACTGTTACTAGAATCTCTGAATTTACTTCTGAAGAAAAAAGAAAGACGATTGAGGATTTGATTGGTTTGTCTTATTTTGATGAAAAAAAAAGTGAAGCTGTAAAACAACTCGATGAGGCTGATAGAAGATTAGAAATCGCACTTGCAAAAATGGGTGAAATCAAAAAGAGAATTGACGAGCTTGAAGAAGAAAGAAATCAAAAATTGCGCCATGATGTCCTAGACCGGGAACTAAACCGATACAAAGCAATAGCTGCTGCCAATAAAATGAAGGCTATTTCGAGCCAAAAAGACTCCAAAGAATCCTCCTTGAACACAATTACAGCAGAAATTACCAAATTTGATGACGAAAGAGGTATCTTAAGAACAGAGATTAAGGCACTAGATGCTGAAAAAACAAAATTAATGGCAGAAGCAAATGATTACAGCCAAGCAAAAGCTTCTCTTGATGAAGAAATAAGCGTTGCAATGGAACAATATGAGATTGATAACAGTGCAATATCTGCATCCAAGAAAAGACTTGAACAAATCAAAAACAGACTTCCAGAAATAAAAACAGAGTTAGAAGGAATTACAACTGCAAGAAGTGACCTTGATGATCAAATTCTAAAAATAAAAGAATCCATTGACGAGACAACTGTAAAGAAGAATAAAATCAACAAAGATTTAGAAAATGTCGATTCTCAAAGAAATAAAATTCTTACAGAACAATCAGAAGCTGCAGCTAAAAAAACTGAAATTGATAATAAAATTAAAACTCTTACTAGTCAACTAAACGATACAAAACTAAAACTTTCTAAAATTCAACATGAAAAAGAACAATCCAAAATTAAAATCAACAAAAATTCTACAAAATTTTCCGAACTAGAACAAGACATAGAAAAACTTTCTGGTTATAAATCTCAATTAGAATCAATGATGAAAAATCACCAAGATACTGTAACTGAATTAAAATCTAGAATTGCAAAATTACAAAAAAGAAAATTAAAGATTTCAAATGATATGGAAGAATTAGGATTGATTTTAGAAAAATCTAGTACAGCTGCAAACCAATATGAATCTAAAATAAAAACCGTGAAAGGATTCATGCATGAAGATTATACAGTTGCAAAATTAAAAGAAGATGCAGATAAACTTGGAATTGAAGGGTTAGTTTATGAAATGATTTCATGGGATAAAAAATACGAACGTTCTGTTTTAGCTGTAAGTTCTGATTGGAT
>JBHHZR010000047.1:0-6529 GCA_046758125.1 Candidatus Nitrosopumilus sp.
CTGGTGGAAAAGATTATGTTTTTCTTAAACCTGACAGAGTTGCATTACAAGATGTTACAGGACAAATGGTAATGCTTCAATTCATGCAAGCTGGTCTTAAACAAACATCTTTGCCTACAACAGTACATTGTGATCATCTCATTAGAGCTGAAGTTCAAGGCGATATTGACATGAAAGTTTCTCTTGATGAGAACGATGAAGTTTTCAAGTTCTTACAATCAGCTGCTGCAAAATTTGGATGTGGTTTTTGGAAACCTGGTGCAGGAATTATTCATCAAGTAGTTCTTGAGAATTATGCATTTCCTGGTGGTTTGATGATAGGTACAGATTCTCATACTCCAAATGCAGGAGGTCTTGGAATGATTGCTGTTGGAGTTGGTGGATTGGATGCAGCTGAAACTATGGTAGGTATACCATGGGAATTACTTTATCCAAAAAGAATTGGTGTTAAACTAACTGGTGAATTAAATGGATGGACTGCTCCTAAAGATATTATTCTCAAAGTAGCTGAACAACTAACAGTTTCTGGCGGAACTAATTCTATAGTTGAATATTTTGGTCCAGGAACAAAATCTATCAGTTGTACTGGAAAAGCTACAATTACTAACATGGGAGCTGAAATTGGTGCAACCTGTTCAATTTTCCCATACGATGAAAGAATGGAAACTTATCTAAAATACACTAACAGAGGTGATTTAGCTGAATTAGCAAATCAAAATAAAGATTTACTTGTTGCAGATGATGAAATTGATTCAAACCCAGAAAACTTCTTTGACAAAGTAATCGAAATCAATCTTTCAACATTAGAACCTCATATTGTCGGACCTCATACACCTGATTTAGCTAGAACTATTTCTAAATTATCAGATGATGTAAAATCAAATGATTATGTTGATCCTATTTCTGTCGCATTAATTGGTAGTTGCACAAATTCATCTTACGAAGATATGTCAAGAGCTGCAAGCTTAGCTGAACAAGCAAAAGCAAAAGGAGTTAAAGCAAAAATTCCATTATTAGTTACTCCTGGCTCTGAACAAATTCGAGGAACAATTGAACGAGATGGACAAATGGATTCTCTTAAAGAAATTGGTGCAACTGTCCTAGCAAATGCATGTGGTCCTTGTATTGGACAATGGAATAGACCAGAATTAGAAAATGATCAAAAGAATACTATTGTTACAACATTTAACAGAAATTTTCCAGGACGAAATGATGGACACAGAAGTACTCTGAACTTTATTGGAAGTCCTGAAATGATTATTGCTTTGTCTTTGGGAGGCAAACTTTCGTTTAATCCATTAAAAGATGAATTGACTGCAGCTGATGGCACAAAATTTAAACTCAAACCCCCAAAACCAGCTCCTGAAGTTCCTGAAGAAGGTTTTATGAGACCTGAAGGGATTTTTGTTGCACCTCCTCAAGATTCTGAAAATGTTGAGGTCATAATTGATTCTAATAGTAAAAGACTACAACGCTTAGAACCTTTTTCAAAATGGGATGGAAATGATTTTGAAGAAATTCCAATTATGGTAAAGGCCAAGGGAAAATGTACAACAGATCATATCTCTCCTGCTGGTGCATGGTTATCCCTTCGAGGACATTTGGATAATCTTAGTGATAATATGCTCTTAGGAGCAGTTAATGCGTTTAATGATAAGGTTGGCAAAGGCAAGAATATTCTAAACAACCAACTTGAACCATTTTCAAAAATTGCAAGACAGTATAAGGAAAAACAAATGAGATGGGTAATAATTGGTGATAATAACTATGGTGAAGGTAGTAGTAGAGAACATGCTGCAATGTCTCCTAGATATTTAGGATGTGTTGCAGTTATTACAAAAAGTCTTGCAAGAATCCATGAAACTAATCTGAAAAAACAAGGAATCTTGGCATTAACTTTTAGTAATTCAAATGACTATGACAAAATTCTTGAAGATGACAAAATTAGTTTAATTGATTTGAATAAATTAGAACCACATAAACAAGTCAAATGTATTATTTCACATAACGATGGAAATAAAGAAGAAATTTTATTGAATCATTCATACAACAAATCTCAAATTGAGTGGTTTAAAGCTGGTTCTGCACTAAATGTTTTAAGAAATAAATAGAATTACTTACGTGGGGCCGACCGGAATCGAACCGGCGACCTACGGGTCACTACAGCTCCAAACTTACATCATCCATGAGTCAGTTTAGCTTAGTTTACCTCTGGAGCCCTTAGCGGTGATCTTTACGTAGACACTGTCGCCCTACCAGGCTAGGCTACGACCCCACGAACAAGAATGAAACAGACTTGAATTTTAAGTTATTTTTAATCAAGATTTATTTGCGATAAATAGAAATTGTAATTGTTCATTAATCATGGTAAAACCATTTTACTTAGCATTAGGTGCAATTCCAGTAATTGTAGCAGTTTTAATTTCGATTCCATTACTTACAAAAACTGAAATCCCAATTTCTGCAGCTAATCAAACTGATAACATTGAAATCGAATACACCAAACACCAATTAAAGAAAATCTCTTATGGTGTTACAGAACGAGTTGGTGCTCAAAAAACTGAAATTCTCTTCATAAAAAATAATGGTGACTTAAAATATTCAGTAACTGAACAAGGATATATTCAACCTGATATTCGTTCAAAACTAGATGAAGCAAAACTTGATAAAATTAAAGCACTCATTAAAGAAACTGGATTTATAGAAATTCCATCAGAATCATTTCCAATTCTAGAAGATGTAACTGAATATCAAAAATCAAACGTTAAAGTAACTCTTAATGGTCATGTCAATCAAATTCATTGGCCTGAACAAAATGCCACATCTGGTTTTATTCCTCCAATAATTACCATGGTTGAATCTGAATTAGATCAGATAATTTTAGACATTCGTGAATAGGTACAAATAGGCTTTAGTAAAAATTAGAACATGCTTCCATTATCTGGTGAACGTAACGATGCTAAAGGAATAATCTCTGAAAAAACAGATTCTGTTGATGTTTTACGTGGTTCATCTACTCTCAAACGTGGTTTTGCTCACATGTTAAAAAATGGAGTAGTAATGGATGTCACAAATGTAGAGCAAGCTCAAATTGCTGAAGAAGCTGGAGCAGTTTCTGTAATGGTTTTAGACAAACTCCCATCTGAAGTTAGAAAAGCTGGTGGAGTTGCAAGAACTGCAAGCATTAGAATTATTGAAGATATAATGAATTCAGTTACAATTCCAGTAATGGCAAAATGTAGAATTGGACATGTCAATGAAGCATTGGTTCTGCAAGAAACTGATGTTGATATGATTGATGAATCTGAAGTTTTAACTCCTGCAGATGAATCCCATCATATTTGGAAATGGGATTTTACTACACCTTTTGTAAACGGTGCAAGATCTTTGGCTGAAGCTTTAAGACGAATCGAAGAAGGTGCAGCAATGATTAGGACAAAAGGAGAACCGGGAACTGGAAATGTTGCAGAAGCCGTTACTCATATCAAAAAAGTAAATGATGAATTAAGAACTATCAAATCAATTTACGATTCTGGTGACAATCAAGATCTAGTTAGAATGGCAAGAGAATTCAAAGTATCTTATGATATTGTTGAAGAAACTGCAAAACTTGGAAGACTGCCTGTTGTAAATTTTGCAGCTGGTGGAATTGCTACACCAGCTGATGCAGCATATCTTATGTCTCTTGGTTGTGATGGAATATTTGTTGGATCTGGAATTTTCAATGCTGATGATGCAAAAGAAAGAGCAAGAGCTATTGTTTTAGCTACTACTTTCTGGAATGAATCTGATAAAGTCAAAGAAGCTCAGAAAATGATTGATGAAAGACAATCCATGTTAGGACTAGATGTCAACACATTAGAATTACGTATGCAAGAACGTGGTGGCTCAGCATGAGTCTTAATGTTGGTGTATTGTCAATTCAAGGAGACGTTCAAGAAAATCTCCTTGCAACAAAGACTGCAATTGATGAACTAGGTATTGATGCAAAAGTATCTGATGTAAAAACTCCTGAAGAAATATCTCAATTAGACGGATTGATAATTCCTGGTGGAGAAAGCACGACTATTGGACAACTGTCTTTAGTTAATGGTTCATTAAAAGTTCTAAAAGAGAAAATAGAAAAGGGAATGCCAACTCTTGGAATTTGCGCAGGAATGATTATGCTTTCAAAGACTGCTGATGATCGTGTTGTTGGAAAAACTGATCAACCATTATTAGATATCTTTGATATTAAATTAGAAAGAAATTCCTTTGGAAGACAACGAGAATCCTTTGAAGCTGACATATCAATAGAATCCATTGATATTCCAAAATTTAATGGTGTTTTTATTAGAGCTCCATCTGTTTCTGATGCTGGTTCAGATGTTGAAATTCTCTCAAAATTTAATGAAAGAATTGTTGCAGTCAAAAAAGGAAACATCATTGGAACATCTTTCCATCCTGAACTTACCCGAGACACTTCCTTGCACAAATATTTTCTTAACCTAGTTAATGCCTCAAAAAACTAATCTAAAATGATGAATTGTAAGCAATTCTTTTTTACTTTAATCAACCCGACTTAATAAAATGGACAAAAAATCTGTATTATTTGGTATTTTAGCCACTGTTTTGCTAGGAGGCTCATTTGGAATAATTCCTATTAACAATTCTTTTGCTGATGATGATAATCTTTCTGTAAGCAGAGAAGATTCTGATTCTCACAAAAAGCAACTTGAAAAAGCAGAAGAAAAGAAAAAAGCTGAAGAAAGGAAAGACAAACTAGATGAGAAGAAAAAAGAACGAGAAAAAAAAGCAGAAGAAAGAAAACTAAAAGCTGAAGAAAAACGTAAAGAACTAGAAAGAAAAAAACTAAAGCTTGAAAATGATAGAAAGAAATTTGAAGAAAAATTATCAAAAAAACTAAACAAATATGAAGAAAAACTAAAAGAGATTAAAGAAAAATATCAAAATAAAATTGAATCTGAAAGTTTAGATGATGAACAATTCTCATCTACTACAGAAAAATTAGAAGATAAAATAGCAAAATTAGAAGATAAAATAGCAAAAAAATCAGAAAAAATTCGTGAGAATCTAGAAAAAAAATTAGCAAAATTAGATACCAGAACTCAAAAAATTCTTGGTAAAATTAATGATGGTAAATATTTAGGTGATAAAATTGGTTCATCTACAACTTCTGAAGCATACGAGCTTGTTTTTGATTCTGTTGAAGCAACAGCAATCAACGATAACACTCAAAAATCTTCTCTTACTGGATTCATGAGCTTTACAACTTTTGATAAAGGCAAATTTAATTTGAAATTGGAATTAGAAGAATGTCAAATTACTGTAGATAATGTTCCATACAATTGTGGTTTTGGTAAAGCAAGGACTTCATCATCAGGTGATTCTGGAACAAAAGATTCACTTGTAATTCTTGCATTTTTAGAAGATGATGTTCTTGAAGAAGTACATTCTACACTCAAAATTTTCCTTAATGCTGATTCTCCTATTCGTGATATAGATGGCTCATCACAAGTTTCAATTCTTGGACCTCAAAGTAAAATTGCAGGTATGTGGTTCTTAGACGGCACAGGAACTCTGACAAAAACAATTTCCGAAGATACAACAGACGATACAACAGACAATTCTACCGGTAAAGAATTTTCAGTAGAATTAACTGAATCTATTGCTCTTAAAGGAAATTGAGAATGTCTTGTAGAAATTCTCATTATTTTCTAGGTTTATTCTTTTCATTACTTTTGATTCCATTATCTGCTCAATTTTCTTATGGAGATATGGGTACTGTTACAATAGAATCATTTGATGTTAATTACAATATTGAAAATGGAAATCTAGATTCTATGTATTTAGATCCTGATTTTATTGAATTAATAGTAACTATGGATACTAGTGCAGATGGAACCATAGAAATCACAATCCCAAGAACTTTACTTGATGCAAAATTTGAAACATCTGATGATATCTTTTTTGTCTTGGTTGATGGTTTTGAAACAGATTATGTAGAAATAGAAACTACATCCAGTCAAAGAACTCTTGTGATCCCATTCTTTGGTGGTGATTCATTTATTGATGTTATTGGAACTGATGCCCTAAACCCATTTGCAGAACCTGAAATTGACATTCCATCTTGGATTAAAAATAACGCAGGATGGTGGGCAGCTGATCAAATTGACGATGCTGCATTTATTCAAGGTGTTCAATATTTGATTAATGAAGGAATAATGAATATTCCTCCAACTGAATCAGGAGAATCTTCTGGCACTGAAATCCCATCTTGGATTAAAAATAACGCAGGATGGTGGGCGGACGATCAAATAGATGATGAAACATTTGTTTCAGGAATTCAATATTTGATTACGTCTGGGATTTTACAAGTCTAGAGATCTATTCTTCAAAAACGGTTAAAGCCTCCATGTATTAGAACTAAAAAATAATTCTCTTTGAAATAATTTTTAAATAATTGTACTCAAAAGGCCGTGTAGAAAACATCTAGAATCACCAAATTATTCTTAGTAATCCTGTAGCA
>JBHHZR010000048.1:0-6233 GCA_046758125.1 Candidatus Nitrosopumilus sp.
TGATCATATCTTTTCAGGTTTTGAATTTGCAGTTGGGATGATGCTCGTGTTTTTGATTATCTTTGATTGTTTTTCACGTAATTTCTAGAGGATGTCATCATCTATTATGATTGTTATTCTTTTTGACATATGAATTATTTTTTTGTTTGTATATTAAACTGTATGCCATTTTTCAAATTAAATTCAATAGCAAAACTAGTTTACGATTTTTTTCTAAATATTTTATTTTATTTTTGGTTTGTATTTTGTTAACAATAATGAATTTCCAACCACGGTAGCATCACTAAATGCCATTGCGCCTGCGGCTAAAAATGGTAAAAAGGAATACATCTCAGGGCCAAAAAATGGCACTAAAACTCCCGCTGCAATTGGTACTAAGGCAGTATTATATCCAAAAGCCCATGCAAGGTTTTGTTTTATTTTAGAAGAAGTCTTTTTTGCCAGATCTAATGCAATATTGACATTTCGAAGATCATCTCCAATTAACACAATTCCGCCGGTCTCTTTTGCAACATCAGTACCACTGCCAATAGCAATTCCAACATCAGCTGCTGCTAATGCTGGTGCATCATTGATTCCATCACCAACCATTGCAACAACTTTTCCTTGTTTTTGAAAATCACCAATAATACGTGCTTTGTCTTTAGGTAAAATATCAGAAAATACTCTAGAAATTCCAAGTTTTAGTCCAAAAAATAATGCACTAGTTTTATTATCACCAGTAACCATTACAACTTCAACTTTGTTTTCTTTTAGAGTTTGGATTGTACTTAATGCATGTTCTTTAATTTGATCTTGTAGTGCAATAGCACCTACAACATTCTTGTCAAGTGCAACTAAAATGATTGTTTTACCAAAAGATGCCATCTCTTCAAGATCTGCACCGTTAGTAGAAGGCACTTTATTTTGTTTTAACATTTGACGATTACCTACAATAATTTGATGATCTTGGTGTTGTGCTACTACTCCATGACCAGACTCAGCTCGGAATGAATCAGGATAGGGTATGGAAATCTTGTTTTCTTTTGCATGTTTTAAAATTGCATTGGCAAATGGATGTTCTGATCCTTGCTCTGCAATTGCAGCAAGCCGCAAAACTTCATTTTCACTCAAAACTCCAAATGATATAACATCAGTTATTGCAATCTTGCCTGTAGTTAGCGTACCTGTTTTATCAAATATGATGGTGTTAACACGTCTTGCAATCTCCAAGTTTTTTCCTCCTTTAATCAGAATTCCATTCTCTGCAGCCTTGCTTGAGCCTACCATCAATGCTGCAGGAGTAGCAATTCCTATTGCACATGGACATGCAATAATTATTACAGAGACAAATGCTAACAGTGAAAAAGTCAATCCAATACCTCCAACAAAATACCACAAAAGACCAGATGCAATTGCAATAGAAATTATTACTGGGACAAAATATGCAGATACTTTATCTACTATATTTTGAAGAGGAATCTTGCTATTTTTTGTTTCTTCAACAAAACTAATTATGTTAGATAGAACTGTATCTCTTCCCACCTTTGTTGTTTTAATTTCAAGTAAACCATCGGTGTTGAGAGTTGCTCCAATAACTTCATCATCTACTTCTTTGAAGATAGGAATACTTTCACCGGTTATTGCTGCTTGGTTTACAAAAGAACTACCTTTTTCTATTACACCATCAAGTGGGATTTTTTCTCCAGGCCTAACAATAATTTTCTGACCAATTTTTACTTGCTCAATTGGAATTTGAGTTTCTTTTTCATTTTCAATAATTCTTACAGTTTTTGAGCGAAGTTCAAATAATTTTCTTACAGCGGATTCTGCCTTTGCTTTTGTTCTATGCTCTAATAGACTTCCAGTCAATATCAGAGTAATGATTACTGTAGATGTTTCAAAGTATACATCTTCAAAGGGGAACAAGCCAGGAAGAAATGTAACCACTGTACTGTAAAGCCATGCAGTACTGGTTCCAACTGCTATGAGCACATCCATATTTGCTGTTTTATGTTTGAACGAGTCAAGTGCACCTTGATAGAATCTAAATCCTGCTACAAGCTGAACAGGTGTTGCTAATGCAAATAGCAGGTAATGGTTGATTTGCATGGGCAAAACATGAACATAGGTAAGAATAACAGTAGGAGTTGTGAGAATTATGCCCAAAATTAGAAGTTTTTTGAGTTTTTGATATTCTCTATGAGGTTTTGTGAATTTGTCAAGACATCCAGTACTGCAGAAAAAATATTGCTGACCTTCAATTTCTTTTGATAGTGCATCATCTTTTTCTTCTACTATCATTCCACATATAGGATCAGATGGGATTAGATTTCACCTCAAATAACATAGTTTGAAAACTATTTTTTCAGTAATAAAGATGAGTAATGTTTTATCATTGTACTAGAAATGAAATTTAAATCATAAATTGAACTTGCAGAACAACAGCAAAAAATTTTAGATGTGCCGAATATTTTTTGCAGTCCTATATTGTTCTCTATATTTTGTTGTACGCGGTTTTACTCGTAATCTATGTCCACAACATGGACAACGAATACCTTCCCATTTCATAAAAATATCACATACAAAACATCTCTTTTGTCCTGAGAGATATCTTTGAGAATTTTTTGGTTTTTTTGCTTTATACTCTACACAAATATTCTTACAGACCACAAAAAAAATAATTTTTTTTACTTATTCAACCTTGTTTTTTCTAGTACTATGCTAAAACATAATTATTTTGTTCTATGATTGTACTAGAATTCTTTTAATTTATTATCAGTTAAATTTGAAACTAATGAATAAAAAAAATGAAAAATCAAAACAAATCGAATATTCTTGTGAACAATCAGGTTGTAATTTTGACTACTGCAATTCTTGTAGCATTTGTTGCATATCAATAATAGAGTTTTCAGATTATCAATGTCCTTTTTGTGCTAGATTTTACGCTCAAACACTACCTCTAATAGAAACATAATACATTGAGAAAGGTAAAGTCAATTTTATCTATCGTGATTTTCCCATACAAAATCACCCAAATGCAAAACCTGCAGCCTTGGCATCAGAATGTGCAGATGAGCAAGAACAATTTTGGCAATATCATGATATTTTATTTGAAAGACAAGATATGTGGAAAAAATTTGAACTTGACACAGTAAATTCTGTATTCAAAGAATATGCAACAGAGTTGAACTTAGATCAAGAAGTTTTTGATTCTTGTCTTGACTCAGGAAAGTATGCAGATGAAGTCAACTTAGATTTTGCAGATGGGCGTAGTTATAAAATTACAGGTACGCCAACATTTTTTATTGGAAATGAAGAGATAGAATATTCTTCATTGTTTGGCGCAAAACCATTTTCTGAGTTTCAAGAAATAATTGATGGAAAATTAAATGAGTTGAAAGGAAGTTAGTTGATTAAAGAAAAAATCAAGAGAGATGAGGAAAAGGAACTAGATAATGCTGAGAAACAATTAAAATTTCACATAAATACAAAAACAAAACTGATCAAACAATTAAAGGATACAAATGAATACAAATTACGAATAAAATTAAAAGAAAAAATTAATGAACAAAAAACTATGATAGAAATTTGGATAAGTAATATCAATTCAATAAAATCACAGTTAGAAAATTAGAAAAGAAAGGTGAGATAATTTTCATAACAAATGCAATTTTCTAGTACAATGATAAAACATTCTTATCAATTATAACTACGAAATAAGAATCAAAGCCATGAATAAATCAAAATCTCTTCTTATTATTGCAAGTATAGGGATAGTATTAGCAGTAATTGGGCTATCTGTTTATAATGAATTTGTAGAAGACAAAGAATCAGGAATACAAGAAGATAAACCAGAGATTACATTACAAACAGAACCTGAAGCAGTAGAAATTGTAGAAATTACAGGTACGCCTATGGATAATTATTCTCCTGAAGAACGAGCACAACATTGTGGAAGTTCAAATGCTAAATCAAATCAATACATCAAAGAATTTAAAATTCCCACACTTTGTACACAGCCACTTTCTATAATTGCAGATTCTGAAGGAAAAATCTGGTTTACACAAACTAATACAGGAAATGTTGCAATGTTTGATCCTGTTACTGAAGAATTTGTAGAATATCAAAATGATAAATGGACTTTGAAAAAAGCATCAATGATGTGGGGGATAACAATTACTGAAGATGATGAAATATGGTTTACAGATGAAACAAATGATTTCATTTGGAAGTTTTCAATTAAAGATAAAACATATTCAAAAATGAACTTCCCAAGTGAGATAAAAAATACATTCCCACAAAAACTAGAATATTATAATGGTTATTTTTTGATAAATGATTTTACAGGTAATCGCATTGTAGTTTTAAATCATGATGATTTGGATAATGGTGAAACAGAATATTCAGTTATTACAACCCCAGAAGGATTCTTTACTAGTCAAACATCAGTAGATGATAATGGAAATATTTGGTTTGTAATGTGGAAATACCAAAAAGAAGCAGTATTAGTTAAAACAAATTTTGAAACACATAAAACAGAAAATTTCTCTCTTCCATCTAGTATTTTTGCTCCTAATGGAGTATCAGTTGGGCCAGAAGGAAATGTTTGGATTGCAGACACTGCAGGAAGTTCATTTTACAGATTCAATCCTGAAGATAAAAGAGTGACGGAGTTTATCACATCAGATGCTCCAATTTGGACATTTGGTAATTCATCAGGTTTGATTAAAACTCCAATCACGCGTCCATATTGGAATGCTTTTGATTCAGATGGAAACATGTGGTTTAATCAGCAAACAGCAAACAGATTGGCAGTGTTTGATCCTGTTTCAGAGTCATTACTAGAATATGATATACTATCTAAAAATCCAGAATGGGCAGACTGTGGGGATTTGACTGATTGTGGAACAGCACAGAGTTTTGGTTTTACTATTCAAGATAAACAAGTTTGGTTTACAGAATGGGTTGAAAATAATATAGGCGTATTAGATACGTCTGTACCATTACCAGTAGTAATTACTTTTGATGAGGATGAGGTTGAAATTGAACAAGGACAACAAAAAAAGATCATTGTAAACGTTACACCTAAAACAAGCCAAAAATCAGATGTCATATTATCGGGAAACACTAACTCAGAGACAATTACAATTAAAACAACGTCTGAAAATGTAGAGATATCAGATAAATCAGTAAAAATTCCAGTTACAGTTACTGTAGATGAAAATGCACATAAAGGAGATTATAAGATTTTAATTGGTACGCAGTTACCAAACATTACAATATCAGCATACATGATGATTAAAGTCGTATGATTCTCATAATTTGTTAAATAATATTTGAATAATTTTTAAATCATTAGGATAAAAGATGGACATCTAAAAAATAATGACTATAAAATTTCGATCGTTTAAAAATGCACGAAACTATGTACATAAGTTACAATTAAAAAATGAAAGAGAGTGGATTTTGTTTTGTAAATCAAACAAAAAACCACACGACATACCATCTGTACCAAGACATCAGTACATAAAAGAATGGAAAGGGTTAGGGGATTGGTTAGGAACAAATGCAATAGCCCCGCAGAACAAGAAATTTAGAACTTTTAAAAGTGCAAAGAAATTCGTACAATCACTTAATTTAAAATCATATTATGAGTGGCTAGAGTATTGTAAATCAAACAAAAAACCACACGACATACCATCTGTACCAAGACATCAGTACATAAAAGAATGGAAAGGTTTTGGAGATTGGTTAGGAACAAATGCAATAGCCACACATAAAAAAAAGTTTAAGACTTTTAGAAATGCTCGACGCTTTGCAAGAGTTTTAAAATTACACAGTCATTTAGAATGGGTTCGATACTACAAAACACATACTTTACCTGTAGATATTCCTACTACGCCTAATAGAACATACAAAGACAAAGGATGGATCGGATGGAAAGATTGGTTAGGAACAAACTAGAGTATTTTTACAAAGAATTTTTTGAAATTAACAAAGTTGATTACGTATAAAAAAATAAATTCATCAAAATTTGGATACTTTAACAAATTATTCATTAATTTATCTTCTTTGAAGTGGTCCTACTCTAGAGGGGTCCACACCATCTTCAGACAGATTCAATCTTTCAAACCGCAAAAAAGGTAATTATTATATAGCAATCCGTTTGGATCGTGTTAATGAATAGAAGATTAAATATGCTCTTTACAATTGCAGCAGTAGCTGTAATGGGAGCAACTCTATTCGGAAGC
>JBHHZR010000049.1:0-5951 GCA_046758125.1 Candidatus Nitrosopumilus sp.
CGTACAGAATTACTCAAAATAAATCGTTAATTTGGGATGGTTTCTACACAGCCTTCCTTAACTTTTGGCTTAAATATTGGAGGAACTGATTTTTTGCTATGAATTGCAAGAGATGCCATCATACAGATGGAGCACATATTCCAAAAGAAGATAGCAATTCGCTTATCAAAGCAGGCAAATGCCAGATTCCAACATGTACGTGCCAACAATATTTGGATCCAATTCAAAAAATTGATGAAGATCTGTTGTAACGATTCATATATCAAAATCTTTTCAGATAATTTATGGAAAAACACAAACCGGCAGAGGACATGATCAAAGAATTAGATAATCTATTATCAAAACTCAATGCAATGGAGATTGTCGCATTAGATGATCATCAAAAAAATTCTGTTAAAATTATGAGAACACTAGTAGAAGGTCAAATGCATTCAATTGAAGAATTTCAGCATTTGAAAAAAGCTATTGATTTATTGACTTTGCAGTTGTTTGATGTTCAAAACAAAGTCAAGAATTAAGTTTGGTATCGCTTATTCCACAACTAGTACATCTATAGACAGTTGATTTCTCAAGAATTTTTTCGGGTTTCATTTCAGAACCACAGCAAGCACATGAAAATTTTTCCTTTGTTTCTTCAGATTTTCGTATAACATAATCAGGTTTTGCTTCAGAAATATCAACAGAATTACAAGGGGGTTTGTAATGATTTTTTATTTTGTTGAGAATATTTTTTCTATGTTCATTGCTTGATTCAAACAAAGGTAAAATTGCAAGATATAATGATTTTTCAGATTTGGAATGCTGAATCCAACATTTGAAGTGTGAATGTTGAACAAAAAAAGACTTGTCATCAGTCTTTTCACATTCATCGACATAAACTAAGTTAAATTTGTCCTTGTCTCTTGATAAGATCAAATATACCAGTTTTTCCATAGGTGGACCCCATTCATCTAGAGGAATCGGTCCAAGAAACTCATATTGGAGAATTTGAATACTCAATGAAGATATTTTTGGGCGCTTTCTTTTCTTTTTTTCCCAAATAATCATACTAGTACCACCAATTTGATCGCTAAATCCAAACTTGAAAAGATTAAATTCAAGAGTCATGGATTTTTCGTAAATGAAAGAACCTCACAATCGTGCGCAAGTAGGATATGCTATGATTGTAGTATCAGCAAGTTTAGCAGTAATTGGACTAATTGCATTGGCAATAGGCGGAAATGTGTTATTTTCAGATGACATTCAAAGAGGCAACACAGCCCATTTCAATGAATGTAAGAAAATAGACTTTCGATCAGAGGATTGTGAGAAATACTGGGACAGAATAAACAACCAAATCTCAGGAATCTATGTAGATTTGGACAAGTGAATTAAAATCCATTAGCAAAATCTTCTAACATGTTTTGATTTTTTGTTAGTTTATTCATGGCATAAAATGCGCCACCTACAATTCCCGCTTGATAAAAGGTGTACAAGAAAACTCCAGAGGATGTAGGATCAGATTTTGTAAAACTCAATACAAGCATCGTAAAGAAAACAAATGTTCCAACAAAGGTCACCATTCTATTTAAAAATCCAAAGTTCATTCCAACAATTCTCTTAGAAGCTGCTGCCATCAACGTAATGCTTGTAATAATAAGAAAAGTTGCGCCACCATTTGCCATGACAAATGCATTCAGCCAAGTCAAAAGTCCATCTTCTAGGATTGAAACCTCAGGCATTATACTGCCTCCATTTATGGCAAAGTTTACAGCACTGAACATGCCACCAATTACAAAGAAGAACAAGAAAATTTTCACAATTGATCTTTTTAGAGGACTGCGAATTTCTGAGGGTTTTATTGCACGTTCAGTAATTCTAACACCATAAAGAAATCCTACAGCCATGGCAGGAATGAACATCACATTGATCAAAATTGGAGATTCTTTGTTTATAGATTCAATTTGAGGATGAAATATCAAAAACAAGATCACTGCCAATAACGCTGCTGAACTAAATAGGATAAGACCCAAATATTTGGAGCCTACTGACTCATAGAGATTATTCCAATTATGCACTTTTTAGGCTCAAAAGAAAATCATTAAAGACCAAATCAAAAAATCATTTGGTTAAATTATCAATTCTGTTTACCCTTTTTAGTACAAGCCAAAATAGATTCATCATGAAGATGTCTAAACCATTAATCATCATAGGTATACTCATCTTAATTTTTGGGATTATCTTCCACCTACAAGGACAATCAATGGTTGGACCAGAATCATCGTTCATGTATTCAAATCCGGACTGGATTACATATGGGATTCAAATTGCCATGGCAGGAATCATCATAATTGGAATAGGAATAGGTAGTATGATTAAAAGAGATTAGTTAGTTACACGAAGGGTTATCGTACTTCGAATGTTTTGGAGTTTTCGTACTTTGGAGGTAATAATTTCATTCATTTGTTGAGAACTCTCTGTAACAAATTCAGCAACTACATCATAACTACCATAAGTTATCAAGCAATTTTTTACCTCAGGAATTTTTTTTAATTCTGAATAAAGTGATTGTTCTTCTCCAATCTCACAGCTAATTAGCATGTAGGCTTTTTCCATCTTAATCAATTTTTCTTAGCAACACACCAACTTAAAGACATCTGAGGAATTGTTGTAATAGAATAGATCTCAAAAACCAGCAATAATAGGATCTTTGGGTTTCATTATTTCTCGTAACAAAATTGTTGCAAAAGAACCTCGCGATAATGAAAACTCTACAGTAGTTTCATGTGATGTATAATCAGAACAATGAATTGCAGCTTGTCTAAAACCACCTTCACTGCTTACTTCTTGCATCTCTTTTATGAAAAAGTCTTTGGGAGCAATCTCTTCTTGTTCTAGTATTTTAGAGATTTGATAATCAAATCTTGTTTTTTTGTAATACGAATATCCTATAAATGGTAATGCAAGATGTTGATCTAGTCCTTTTACAAATTTTCCAATGATTCCTTTAAAATCAAAACAAACATCACCTGATTGAGCTTCAAATAGATCCTCACCATCAGAGAATGCAGAGCTTAGAGACAGATTAAATAGAAAAGACTGGTATGCTTGAATGTAAAATCTTCTTAGCGAAAGAGGGATTGAGCGAATTGCACGAATGCTATCATCATGGTGAATCAATTCTTTGAGAACAATTCTTTCAATATCCATTTGATGGGGAACTTTGTCAAAATATTTTTCATAATTTTCCTTATCAGAAAGTTTTTGACGAATCTCAGTATTTTCCTCAGAGTCATACGGCGATGTAAAAGTCAAAATCAATTCAACTGCTTTTTTAAAATCTCGTTGCAAGATAGCCTTTCCAATAAGATGAGTCACAGGTCTTTTTGAACCAAATCTCTGATAGCCATAAAAATTCAAGATTTTATCAAATTCATCAAAAGAAGACAACCCATCTGAACATTCTGATATTTTGATTTTGAAATGATTTGAGATCATATCTTTTTTTGATAATGGTTTTTTAACAAAGCCAATTTTTTCAAGAGAGTATTTCTCAGTTGAAAAATTTTCAATTGCTTTGCCTTTATTTCCAGAACATACAAATTGTTCAGTAAGTGCAGAAGCATCTTTTAGTCCAAGTGCCTTTAAACGAATACCTTTTTTTTTAAACACATCAAATAAGGCATGATTAGTGTCAATCTTTTCCTTTTTTAGTTTGTAAACTGCATAACCTTCTTGTTCAGAAATAGAGTTTTGTGCTTTGCTAGAAATGTTTTCATTTACTTGAAAATCTTCTGGATTAACCTTAATCTTTCCCCCAATCCCGTTAAATTTTGTACTGTAAACAGTAATACCAATTTGAGAGTCTAAGTTTGATATCACTCTATTGTCACTGTAACAAATTTGCTAATTGCAACATCAGAGGATTGTGCTCCAAGTAAAATCTTGTATGTTCCAGGTGTTGCATCTTCTGATGCGGAAATCAATGTATGGATTGGTTTAGGAGCATCAAAATTTAATTGAAATGTTTCAGTACTATCCATCACAAGTTCTACATTCAAGAAATCATGAGTTGTAGCCATAACTAATGAGATACCTAACAAATCATTTTTGGATTCCGGAGACACAATAAAGTTGAAATGTTGTGAATTCCCAGGGACAAGATTTATGGCATCAGATTCTAATTGGATAG
This sequence comes from Candidatus Nitrosopumilus sp., assembly GCA_046758125.1. Taxonomy (GTDB): domain Archaea; phylum Thermoproteota; class Nitrososphaeria; order Nitrososphaerales; family Nitrosopumilaceae; genus Nitrosopumilus. The sequence continues at coordinate 4,172 of JBHHZR010000049.1, forward strand.
ATAGGGGCAATGGAATAGAAGTATCTATTACTCCAATATTGTTTTCAACCCATTCTGTAAACCAAATCTTTTCTCCATTAATAGCAAAGTCAAAGACTTGAGCTAAACCACAGTCAGCTAACATCATACCAGTACCAGGATCACAATCACCCCAGTAAGGATTCTTTGAAGGAATTTGATACTCTACAAGAAATTGAGATTTAGGATCCATTACAGAGATGTTGTTTGCAGTTTGTTCATTGAAAACAAGACGGCCTTGCTCATCAGATTCTATCCAATAAGGCCTAGAAATTGGCGATTTAACAATTCCTGTTTGATTGCCATATGTACTAAGTATTGGTTCAGCAGTAACGTACTGAGTAAATGCTTCAGTTAAAGGATCAAAATTAAAGAAAGAAGAAGAAGTGGTATCTGCTAACCAAATAGTTCCATCATCAGTAATTACAATACCATTTGGAGTAAGTAATTCAGGAGGTAATTGGTAAATCTCAATAAAATCAAGTAATGGTAGAGATTGTTCATCGGAATTCATTACAGAATTACGATATCCATTTTGATCAAATTTAACTAAAACTCCACCTTGTTGAAACAACCAATTTGTATACCAGACATTATCATTTGCATCTACTGCAAAATCTGCAGTGACAGAGTCATCTACAGGTGATGGGACACTAAGATAATTTGTTTCCTCGCCTGATTGTGTCGGATCCAAAAAGGTTAATTTGTTTCCTGTAAAGTCATTAACGATAATTTGAGAACCATAGATTTGTATTTTTTGTGGCAAAGAGTCTTGTTCAGAAGGATAACTCAATCTTTCATACTTTTCATCAATTGTTGAAAATTTCCATATAGAATCAAATGCCTCATCTGTAAACCAAACAGAATCATCTGGAGCATAATCAATGCCCCACATCATGGAGCGAGCTCCTTTAGGCCATGAAGGATTATCATATTCTGTAAATGTCTCAGTATTTGGATCAAATTTTGCCACCTTTCCAGTGTTTGTTTGAGCAAACCAAACATTACCATCAAAATCAGTTACAATGGCTAATGGGTTTGTACATGGAGTTGGAATGGAATATTCTTGGACATAATTAGTAGATTTTGCAATGCTAGAACCACAAAACTGAGGACGTTGTTCATCAGGAAAATTATCAGCAGGAGTTCCTGTAATAGTCAGTTCATCATCAGTGGTAGCAGGAGTTCGATTAAGTAAAACGCCTGCCGATAGAGATGTAGTCATAATTACACCAAAAAATATAGCAACAATAATTCCCTGAGTACGTCTTTTCACAGATAAAAAACATAATTGCCTTGTTATATCTTATTCCAAATAATTCACAGTAACTTCAAATCACCAGTAACTTTGTCTATCAAATTTTCAGGAGCTGGACCAATTGAGATGCATGTAGTTGTTCCAGGAGCTATCTGAGTATGACCTGCATCAGTTACTTCAGACCAAGGAAGATTCAAGTCAATGGCATGTCTTTTAACCTCATTTAGACTCTTAATCCCATCAACTTTGACTACAACTTTTTCTTGTCCGTTCCACCATTGTTCATACCATTCAGGATGGGATTTTCTTACATGTTCTGCGCCAAGAACACAAGCATGACCAACTTGTGCCGCTATCTTTCCTTTTCCCATATCAAGATCAGTTCTGACTACAATTACTTGTTTTATTTCTCCCATAATGTTACAAAAAACAGACCTAATGAAAAACTTTTGAATTAAATAATTGACAAAGGAACAAAATCTATGGACTTTGATGTTGTAGTTG
>JBHHZR010000050.1:0-5109 GCA_046758125.1 Candidatus Nitrosopumilus sp.
GGTGTTGGTTCAGGTGTTGGTTCAGGTGTTGGTTCAGGTGTTGGTTCAGGTGTTGTGTTTACAAGAGATTCTTGATATTCAATAGATTTTTCCAAATTATTGACATACGTAATTTTGATAGAATAAATCCCATTCGAAATCCAAGTAGGACCACCTACATGAAATACTGCTGAAAAACTTCCATCAGAATTTACAGGAATGGTACTAAAATCTGCAAAATTAGATTTTCCCGGAGTAAAAATTTGGATGGTTACAAACGGAATTTCAGGATCATAAGAAATTGTTCCAGAAATTGTTAATTGATCGTCTTTATGATAGAGTGATTTGTTTGTTGTGAAATCCTCTACATTTCCAAATACATTTGGAAAACTCAAAGGCATCAACAAGATTAAGAAGAAAATTATAAAATAACGATACATATTCTAAAACCAAAATTTGAGCATAATTAAATAATTCGCCAGATTGTTCAATTAGATTTAATTAACATCAGTAAAAATTTCTACAACTTTCTTTGCTAATTTTTCAATATTAGTAGTTGGTTCTGCAGATATTAGCAAAAGAATTTGTGTGACAGGAAATGGGAAACTCACCAAAACAGCCTTATCTCGCCTTGCAGCAAGATAGTTTATTGGACCTAAACTTTCATCAAACTCTTTTCGAATGGATGCCTTTGAAACGAACTCAAAAAATGATTGTAATTTAGTCTCATCTCCCTCATGAGGGATTAATCCTTCTTTGAAACCTCCTGCTACAAGTTGACCGTTATTATCAACTATACCAGCAAATCGAATTTCAGATTCAGCCAATAGTTTATCACATTTCTCTCCATACAGTTTCAGAGCAGTTTTTGGATCTGACATAATAGATTTCTCAAAATATCAAAAATAAAAACCTAGCCTATGAATTCTAGCAGTTTTACTACAAATGACATTTTAATAATGCATAATCAATAATCTTAGCTCTTGATGCATTCTTCATTTTCTGAAGAGATTTGAAAAGAATTGTTTCTACATATTGTGGATATTGTTGCAAGATTGATTTCTTCAATTTTTCTCTATTTTCAAAATAATAAGTAGCAAGTGGTTCATAAACAGACGGACCAATTAATTTTTCTTGAGAAATTGTAAATCCTCCTGAATTCACTAAATCATGAATCTGATTTAAACTATAATGTTCTGATGACCATGTAAATTTTAAAATTCCCAATTTAGAAATACTCGAAGTATTTACAACAACTGGAATTGCCAAAACGAGTAATCCTGAATCAGACAATATTCTTTTTGATTCAGTAACAAAGTCAGAAAATGGTTTGAAGTGTTGTGCAGATTCTAATGCTAAAACTCTATCAATAGAATTTTCAGAAAAAGGTAATTTGGTAGATAAAGAATTTACAAATTCAATATTCTTTTGAGTATTAGAATGAAGAAGTTGGGAATAATTGATATTAACACAATTGATTAATAGATTTTCATAATTATTTCTCCAAAAAATTGCAGGTGCAGATAATCCACTTCCAACATCAATAATATTTTTTGCCGTTTCAAGTTCTGCTAGTTTTGCAAAATAAGAACAAAGATTTTCTTGTGCAGAAAGGGGATCAGAATTTTCTTTATTCCAATATCCAAAATTAAGCATTGAACCTCCAGTTGCAAGTTGCATAATCGGAGATAATGTACTATAAAGATTTACAACATCTTTTTCATTGCGACGAAGTGTCCATAAAAAAACATCAAGAGGATTTATCGAGATCAAAAATATTTCCAAATTTAGTTATTAGAAGAGATTAATAATTTCTAGGGTAGTCCTTCTGAATCCTCAGCACAATGCTTGTGAACCCATTTTTCATCTTTATTTTTTGTAATTTCTTTACCAGGCTGGATTTTATCTCCACATGAAACACATGATGTTGCAAATTTTGCTTTCATTAATGTTCTTTGGCATGCATGGATAAATCACCTATGTTGGAAGGGATGTTAACAATTGATTAACACATTTTATTAATTTGAAACAAGTAATAATTCTATGAGTGAGTCAGATTCAAGTATATCTTCAAAAATAATTATTGCAAAATGGACAGATAGATTTCTTGCATGGCTAATTGATTTTATAATAGTCTCAGCAATTTCAACATCAATAATTTTTATATCATTTGGAACATTGAATTATGAATATGATCAAGATATGTTTTGGGTAGAAAGTACACAATACATTCCAACTAGCATCTTGTTTTTTGCATATTGGACAATTTTAGAATTTAAAACAGGCCAAACAATCGGCAAAAAAATTCTAAATTTGAGAGTTACTGATATTTATGGAAATAGAGCTAGTCTAAAAGGAATTCTAATTAGCAGTTTTGGAAAGGCATTTCTATTACCAATTGATGTAATTCTGGGAGGAATTCTAACTAATGAAAAACGTCAAAGAATCTTCAACAAATTAGGCGACACCTTAGTTGTAAAAATCAAAAACGATGAAGATGACTCTAATCTAAGATATTTGAAAGATTAGATTTTGTCATATTTTGTTAAACAATTACTTTGAAGATTTAACCAACAGATCTATTAACAACATTAAACCTTTCTCGTTAGAATGTCTGAGAATAGTAAAGAATGGTGGATTGGTCTGCCTGACGAACTACAAAACGACATAGAATTTGAAGAATAAATTCACACAAATGTCATTTTCCCAAAGATGGGAAAATTGACAGATTTTGTAATAATTTCGACTCACGATTGTTTAAGAATAAATTCTTAAAAAAATATCAAGATATGATGATGAAAAAATTTAGCGCGATTATAATGTCGATTCTACTGTCAACATTTGGCGCTACAATAAATGCAGAAGAAACCTTTGCATCCACACCAATGCAAGAAAAACAAGACATCATACAAGAATTAGAAATTATAAAAAATAATTCAGATATTAATAAAAAAACAAAGAAAAGTATAGAATCAGCAATTACAAAAATAGAAAAAAGTTTGGATGAAAAATTTTGGAAAGACGGATCTTCGTTGAATTTGAAGTCAGGAAAAAGAGTTCTGAATGCAGATAAGAATGCATTAGATAATCTTGATAAAATTTTGAAAGACAAAAGAGAATCAGATTTAATTAAAGAAGATATTTTTGAAATAAATCTAAGAATTGCAGAAGTAGACGAATCATTAATTGAAAGTGCAATAGATAATCTTGAAGACATAATTATGAGCAAGAAAGGACTCAAAAAATTGGATAAAGCCATAAACAGTCTGGAAAAAGGAGAGGAATTTTTAGAAGAAGAAAAATATCAAAAAGCCATAAAAAATTTCATTAAATCTTGGGACCAAATAAAAAAATCACTCAAAGATCCTAATTTCAAAAAAATGAAGATGGTTGAACTTGAAGGAACATTGGACATGAACTTTGATAAAATTCCAGATGTATACTTGAAAGTAGTTAATTCGGACAAACCTAACAAACCAAAAGAAATTCAAATGAAAATCACAGGCCCATGTGTAAATGGAGAAATTCATGATGATGCAGCAATGAAGATAGGTGTATCGGTTCCAGATCCAGGTCCAGGACTTTTTCCATTAGTATTCTTTGATGAAGAAATTCATGCAACTAACAAATGGTTTAAGAAAAATGATCCAAATAAGAAAATTGATCCTGTCATAATTTCAACGGTTGAAGAATTTTTTTCATTTCCTGTAAGCGGGGATGACATAATTCAAAAAAATCCTGAAGACAAAAAAGGTTCCTTTGATTTTACATTAGAACCAATTGTAGAAATTGGTAATCAAACCGGATGGATAGGAAAATTCACATTAGATGCAGAACCAGGAGATTATGCATTACATTTTTGGTTTCCATTAACATCTCCAACTAATGAAGGAGATAGTTGTAATTTTATGAGTTCGTTTAGCATTCCTACGACTTTTTCAGACAAGATTGTCAAACAGGTAGTCTTATAGTAAATGTAGTAGGTTTGTTTGAAACAGATATTGAACCTCCATGTTGTTCAACTATGCTTTTACAAATTACTAGACCTAATCCAGTTCCAATCTTTTTAGTAGTAAACATTGGCTCAAAAACTTTCTCAAGATTTTCCTCAGGAATTCCAGGACCGGAATCTTTTACTTGAATTGTCACAAACTCAGAATCAGAAGACACAGTCACATCAATTTCACCTTGACCGTCTAATGCATGAACAGCATTATTGAGCAAATTAGACATTACGCCCTCCATTTTTCGTGCATCACATTTTACAGAAATATCTTTTTCTGGGAAATTGATTTTAACACCATAGGATGATTTTACATGATTTATTGCCAATTTCAAAATACTCAAAAATGGAGATTTTTTCTTTTTGATTTCACTAGTTCTTACAAAATCTAAAACATCTTCAATAATTTTATTCATATCTAAAATAGAATTTTGTAAACGCAACCATTTCTCTTTATCCCTATACTCTAATTTTGCAAGGATTTCAGGGGTTAGCATATCAGAATAAGTTTGCATGACTGTTAGTGGATTTTTCAAATCATGAGCAATTCGGCTAGCCATAGTACCAATTGTTGCCAATCGCTCAGACTTTACTAATTCCTCACTTTTGCTTTTAATGTTATCAAGTAGATTTTCATTTTGTTTGAGGAGATCTTGTTCCATTTCTAAAAGACGTTCTTGAGTAAGTTTTTCTTTTGTAATATCAGTTCTAACTGCTACATAATTTTTGATATTTTTCTCAGAATCTAATATTGGAATAATTGTTGATTTTAACCAATAAAACGAACCATCTTTAGCACGATTCTTTATTTCACCTGTCCAAACTTTGCCAGAGGATATGGTGTCCCACATGTTGGTAAAAAATTCATCAGAATGCTCATCAGATTTTAAGATTCTGTGATTTTGTCCAAGTAGTTCGTCCTCAGAATATTTTGAAATTTCACAGAATTTTCTATTTACATAAACAATAGTCCCTTCAGTATCAGTTATAGCAATAATAGAGTGATCAGAAAGAATATCTTCTAGAACATAGGAGTCTAGATTTAATTTTTTAAAGAATGCAGATACGCTCATTTCCATACTATTTTTTCATTTGATATAATACAAGCGGTTGTATGTTATTTTCAC
>JBHHZR010000051.1:0-4998 GCA_046758125.1 Candidatus Nitrosopumilus sp.
GCTACAGGATTACTAAGAATAATTTGGTGATTCTAGATGTTTTCTACACGGCCTAATTTTTTTGGAAAAATTACTAGCATATTTTACATGCACTAAAACATAGAGTTAAGATACATGCTTCAAATCAAGTAATTTTAATCAATTTTAGATTGTGAGTGGCAAAACAATCAATTTTTCTTACCTTTAGCAAAATCTAAATCATAACTGCGCCACATCAAAACATCTTGGAACTACCGCGAGGCATGAAAGACTTTGAAGAGTCTGAAAATGCAAACATTGAGCATATCCGATATCACTTCAAACAGCTATCAAGCCTGTATGGGTTTTCATTTATGGACCCTTCCCCGATTGAGCTGCTCTCAGTACTTGAGACAAAGTCTGGCCCTGCAATCAAAGATGAAATCTACTATTTCAAAGACAAAGGAGACAGAGAAGTTGCTTTAAGATTTGACTTTACAGTTGGACTAACTAGATACATAGCATCTCAAAAATCAATGAAACTTCCAGCCAAAATCTCAAGCTTTGGTGGCGTATTCAGATATGATGAACCACAAAAGGGAAGATATAGATATTTTCACCAGTGGGATATTGAGATTTATGCAAAAGCAGCACTAGAATCTGAAGCTGAAATCATCGAGTTGACATCTAGGTTATTTGATTCATTATTGCTCAAAAATATTACAATTGACATTAACCACAGAAATTTAGTTGAATCTTACATCAACAAAGTCTTTGATTCAGATGATCCTCAACTAGTAGAGCATATCTTACGTGCAGTTGATAAGATATCAAAAAAATCAAGAGAAGAAATCATAAATGAATTCAAAGACAAATATGAACTAGAAAAACTCGAAAAGATTCTAGAATTCTCACAAATCAAAGGCACAATAGCTGAAGTTGAAGAAAAGTTCGACACAACACAGCTAGAATCATGGGATGAGCTAAAGGAATTATTTGATTCATTAGAGAACAGAGGAGTATCAAATGTTAGAATTAATTTTGGAATAGTTAGAGGACTAGATTACTATTCTGGAATGGTCTTTGAAGTATTTGACAAGAATTCAAAACTAGGATCTTTAGCTGGTGGAGGACGTTACGATTCGCTAACAAAGGCATTTGGAAGAGATGACATTGGAGCTACAGGAGTTGCAGGTGGAGTTGAAAGGATAATTCTTACAATGCAAGAACAAGGAATAATTCCTGAAGTAAAACAAAACAGAGTTGCAGTACTTTACATTAATGAGGAGATGCAAAAAGTTGCAATGTCAATTGCATCTTTATTACGATTAAACAACATTCCAACTGACATTGACTTGCTTGGACGTAATCTCAAAAAACAGATGGAACAATCAGGTAATGCTCGATATTCAATAATAGTTGGACCACAAGAGCTAGAACAAGGAAATGTTGTATTGCATGACATGAAAGATGGAAAAGAAGGAACTATTTCAATTGAAAAGCTTACAGAGGATCCAAATTCGGTTCTTAGTTTAGAAAAGCCCTAGTTAGCATCATTATCTCAGGACCAGTAGTTAGTGAACCTACCACAATACTATGATTATTTGCTAAAATTCCTGAGGAGACATATGGAATGCCATTATTGATTGAGCTCTGCTCAATTTTTACGCCTAATAAGTTAGAAAAAGTCTTCATATCTTCCTCATCAGCTTCAGGATGTATGGCAGCACCCGTATTGTTTGCAACCATTACCACTCCTGTCTGATAAAATCCTGCAATCTTTTTTTGTATTGTCTCAACTCCTAATACTTCTGAAATTGTCTGACAATCTTCTTTTGATAACCACGGTGACACAACTGCACCTTTATCATTTGCACAAACTACATTTCCAAGTGCTGTAAACTTTGAATCAAGTACACCTACTTCCAAGTCCAGCTCTTTTTTCAAAAAATCATATTCATTTTGAAATGCAGTTTTGGGAAGCAATAATCCCTTGTTGTTCATTACAGATAATGCGCCAATTAATCTTGTATTTGCAATTGATGTGTAAAGGTAATCAACTTTAAGATATTTTGCAAGTTTTTCTGCTTTGGTTTTGGCAAAACCCATTGGAACTAAAACGACACTATCATTTACACTAGTGTATACTCCAAGATTTGGTCCCCTATACACATCATACTTGATAATATCCATATTCTCAAAACTGATCGTACAACGTTATGAACGTAAGGAAATTTTCCTTCCTAATTTGATCCATGCTTTATTTGTACATCATAAATTGTCTCTCTAGCTTTAAATAATATCTGGATTTCAGTTGAGTCATGCCAATAGCAGAGAATTTTCCTGAAGGTCTAAAACCAGTTGGAAAAATTTCAGATGCAGATGGAAACTTTCACATCATGTGGGGTCCAGGAAGATCTGATGCTGAATCTTTCAGTGATGCTGATGTTAAAGCAGCATATGCAGCAAGAAACGAAGAACAAGTTCCTTTAGGTGTTAGTGGAACAATGGTTGCAGTAGATTGGGACTCTTGTGTTGCAGATGGTGCATGCATTGAGGCCTGTCCAGTACAAGTCTTTCAGTGGTATAGAACAGAAAAAGATATTCCAGCAAAAGATGTAGTTGGCCAAACTTTCCAAGGTACTGGAAGTTCAGTCAAAGATGAGCGTAAAGATATGACTGACAAGGCAGATCCAATCAGAGAACATGATTGCATTTGGTGTATGGCATGTGTTTCAGTTTGTCCTCCTCAAGCAATCAAGGTTGAACAGTCCAACCTGGAAAAACATGAAAAAGCTGCAAGAGAACTATAATCTCCAAAATTTTTCAAAAAATTAAATTAAAATTATTTATTTTTAATACGATCAGAAATTTAGTCGACACTAATTTTGTCTAGCTTTAAATAATATTTCAAAATACTCCCACCATGGTAGATCTAGTTATACCCGAAGACTTTTGTCAAAATGACAAACCAGTAGGAAAGACAAGTCATGCAGATGGTGAGAATTTTCACTGGATTTGGGGCAAAGGAAATCCAAACGGTGCAGCATTTTCAAATGAAGATGTAAAGGCAGCTTATGAAGCAAGAGGAGAAAAACAAGTTCCTCTTGGAATTCATGGTACTACTGTTGCAGTCGATTGGGATTCATGTGTTGCAGCTGGTTCATGCATGAGTGTATGTCCGGTACAGACATTCCAATGGTACAGAACTGAAAAAGACATCCCTGCAGTAGATTGTTTGGGTGAAACTTTTGAGGGTACTGGTAATACGGAACAAGATGAAAGATTAGACTATACTGACAAATCACAACCAATCAGAGAACATGATTGTACAGTTTGTATGGCCTGTCAAGAAATCTGTCCTGAAGGAGCTATTCGAATTGAATCAGCTAACCAAGAATGGCATGAAAAAGCAGCAGGAACCTATGTTCAAATGAAATCAGGTTCTGAAAACCCACATGCACACGATTAAAGAAACTTTTTCTTTTTTCTTATTTTTCTATTTTACACCAACAAATTTTAATCACTATTATCCAACAACTTTCGCAGAGGTCGCCTAGCTCGGTAGGGCGCGGGCCTTGAGAGCCTGTGTGCGCAAGCATACGGGGGTTCAAATCCCTCTCTCTGCGCTTCTATTTGTAATGATACCGCACAATAAACAAAATTTTTACCGCCTTAAATGGAACCGGGCCTTTTTGAAACAATGACAGAGATCGACATCCACAACACAAGAAAGAGGACAGAGCACGCCATGATGGCAATCCAGAAAAAGTTCTCTGAAGAAAATGCCAAGGCAGCCTGCAGGTTTCTGGACAGGCTGCGACTGGATAACAAGTCGTATGGAAGAATATCAAACTATGCAGAATGCATCTGCAGGATTCTGGAGATCAAAGACGACAAAAAGATCAGGGACTGGAGCAGAGAGGACATCGAGCAAATACACAAGACAATTGCAGACACTGACTATGCAAACTCTGTCAAAAAAGATCTTCTCCTGGCACTAAAACGACTGTACCACTATGCAGCTCACAACGAGATAGCTGACACCAACAAGGGCAAGACGTACGATCCCGTGGTGGAGTGGATAACACCTGGCTCCTTCAAGGACAAGTACAGCAAGGTACAGCCAAAGGATCTTCTCACAGACAATGAAATACTGCAGCTGATTCAGGCAGTAAAAAAGATTGGAGGAAAGTACGTTAAAAGAAACATTGCAATTGTGTTTGTTTTACTTGAAGGAGCATACCGACCGGGTGAGCTTCTCAACATCAGAATAGGCGGGATAGAGTTTGAGGAAAGCTTTGTTCGCATCCACACCACAGGAAAGACCGGACCAAAATCGCTGACTTTGGTGGCAAGCTACGGACCCCTAAAGGAATGGCTTGCAGATCATCCAAAAAGCGATGATCCCGATGCGTTTTTGTTTTACCATGATAACAAAGACGGCCTGATACTATACTCGCGATTGACAGAATTTCTAAGAAAGGCCAGGCTAAAGACCGGAATAAAAAAACGAATCTGGCCGTATCTGTTCCGGCATACTGCACTGACTGAATACAGCAAGAAGCTTGGAAACGTTGCCAAAATCTACGGCAACTGGTCCCGGGGCTCCAACATGCTTGCAGTCTATGAACACCTGGCAAACTCCGATCAGGAAGATGCAGTATTGAGGCTGCATAACCTCAAAAAAGAAGACAGGGAAAACGCAATACTGTTTTCCAAGATGTGTCCTTCCTGCAAGCAGCGAAACAGCAGCGACAAGTCACATTGCGTTCACTGTGGGATGGGCCTTTCAAAGGAACTCGTACAGGTAAAAGAGATGCTTCTTGAAAAAAGACAAAACACTGACATTAAGATCCTTGAACGAAAATTCTCAAAGAAGATAAAGAACCTAGAATTGCTAATAATAGAGCAGCGAAGATTCATTCAACAGCTCGTCAATGACAAGACAAAAGTGAGGAATCTGCAGGATTGATCGCTTGCTTATTTGGTTATTTCACAATACTGCCAAGCCATAACCTGTTACTCCATCTAGATTGT
>JBHHZR010000052.1:0-4967 GCA_046758125.1 Candidatus Nitrosopumilus sp.
TCATGGTGATGAAATTTCCGTGATGATTTTAGGAAATTCTATGGACTTTAAAATTGCAAAGACTACTCCAAAAGGAGTTGTAAAGATAGATCGTGCTACAACATTGAACATTTCAACTGAAACTGCAGTTGATAGAAAAATTCGAGTAACATATGAAGAAGTTGGTGGCCTCAGGCATGAAGTTAAAGCAATGAGAGAGATTGTAGAGCTTCCATTAAAACATCCAGAATTGTTTTCAAGATTAGGAATTGAGCCACACAGTGGAATTTTACTTTATGGACCACCAGGATGTGGAAAGACATTGTTAGCAAAAGTTATGGCAAGTGAATCAGAAGCTAACATGTTTTCTATTAATGGCCCTGAAATTATGAACAAGTATTATGGTGAAACAGAAGCAAAGCTAAGAGATATTTTCAAAGAAGCCAAAGACAACTCACCAAGCATAATCTTCATTGATGAAATTGATGCAATTGCACCAAAGAGAGAAGAAGCTTATGGAGATGTAGAAAAAAGAGTTGTTGCTCAATTGCTAGCATTAATGGATGGTCTTACTGACAGAGGGAATGTCATTGTACTTGGTGCTACAAATAGACCAGACAGTGTTGATCCAGCACTTAGAAGACCAGGCAGATTTGATAGAGAATTTGAGATTTCTGTACCTAATGAAGATGGAAGATTAGAGATTCTTTTGATTCACACCAGAGGAATGCCAGTAAGTGATGATGTAGATCTAAAAGAATTGGCATCTGAATTACATGGATTTACGGGTGCAGATATCAAATCACTTTGTAGAGAAGCTGCAATGAAATCAATTAGAAGATATCTTCCAGAGATAGATCTTGAAACAGAAAAGATTCCTACTGAAGTTTTACAATCAATGCAGATCAAACTAATCGATTTTTACGATGCAATGCAAGAGGTAATTCCTACAGCAATGAGAGAATTTTATGTTGAAAGACCAAAGATATGGTGGCAAGATGTAGGAGGATTAGATGACATCAAAAAAGCTTTAACAGACAATCTCATTATGGCAATGAAAGAACCAAGCAAGTTTACAAAGATGGGCATCAGACCACCAAGAGGGGCGTTGATTTATGGACCACCAGGATGTGGAAAGACACTACTTGGACGGGCACTTGCAACTGAGACTGGTGCAAACATGATTCTAGTTAGAGGTCCTGAAATCTTGTCAAAATGGATTGGAGAATCTGAAAAAGCAGTAAGAGAAATTTTCAGAAAAGCAAAGGCATCATCACCATGTGTAGTAATCTTTGATGAGTTAGATTCGTTAGCACGTTACAAATCAGGAGAAGGCGGAGTAAGTGAGACTGTTCTAAGTCAATTGTTAACAGAGATAGAAGAAGGAATTTCTTCACGCGTGGTAGTTATTGGAATTACAAACAGACCAGATGTTTTAGATAATTCTTTGTTAAGAACAGGAAGATTAGATTTAGTTCTCTATGTAGCCCCTCCAGATGAGAAAGGAAGATTAGAGATTATCAAAATTTTGACTAAAAAGATGCCATTAGCAAATGATGTAAAATTGCAAGAAATTGCAGTAGCTACTCAAAACTATACGGGTGCAGATTTAGCAGCGCTTTGTAGAGAAGCAGCAGTACAAGCAATGAGACACGATTCATCAAAAATTTCTAGTCAAGATTTTGCAAATAGTTTGAAGAAAGTCAAACCATCTATTACCAAGGAAGTTGATCATTGGTACAACACGGTAAGAGAAAGTATATCTAATGTTGTGCCCAAGACAGGAGAGAAAACATTCTACGGATAAAAATGGCAATTCCACTACGAAACATGGTATTTGATAAGATTAAGGAGGCAGGGTCTTTAACAGATGTTGAGCTTTACAAAATCCTAACAAAACAAGGATTTATACTTGCAGAAGACAAATTCAACAAACTGCTTTTAGATTTAGAGATTCTTGGTCTTATCAAAGTAGCATGGATTACAAAAGATGAACGTAGAATCGAAGTGTTTGTTCCTGAAAAAGAGGTGGATGAACAAAATAAAGAAATGATGGAAAAAGATTATGAAGCAAGTTTTCCAGGTTTTGAAAAATAATCTCTTAAAATAAAGGCATATGAAATGCTGCATCTAATGCAACTGCAACGAAAATTATTGTAAGATAAGGAGCAGTAACTTTGTATGCTTTCCAGGCAAATTCAGATGTAGGATTCTTTGTTAGTTTGTAGTGATATGCGAGCATCAATCCACCAGAGACGGCAGCAATTACAGTATAAACAATTCCCATTCCATCTGGAATAAATGCAAGTATCAAAGAATAAGGAAGTAAAATCAAAGTATTGCCTAAAATATACTTGGATGTTTTTTGCATACCAATTACAACAGGCAACATTGGAACTTTAGCCTCTGCATATTCATCTTTGATTTTCATTGCAAGACACCAAAAGTGAGATGGTGTCCAAACAAAGACCAAGAAACCAACTAAGAATCCTAACAAATCCATACTACCAGTGGCGGCAGACCATCCAGCCCAAGCTGCTGCACTACCAGCAATTCCTCCAATTACAATATTTGAAGTGTTTAGACGCTTTAGCCAAACTGTGTAAATGATTACATAAGAAAAAATTCCAACAGCAATAAAGAAAGCAGATACAGGATTTAATGCAAAGTATCCATAAATTACGGAAACACAACTTACAACTAAACCATAGATGAAAACATGAGATGCTGCCATTCGTCCTGATGGAATGGGTCGGGTACTAGTTCTCTTCATTTTTGGATCAATGTCTTTGTCATAATAATGATTAAGTGCACTAGAACCAGCTGATGCCAATGCTCCTGCAACAATAATGTGCAAAAAAGACCAATAATCAAGCTCATGTGCACCATCAACTAATTTACTTGCTGCATACATGGAGGTAATTGCAGTAATTACTAGTAGAATAACTATCCGGGGTTTGGATATTTCCATTATTTCATTAAATCCCAATCTCACTCTATCCTCTTCCAAAGCCATTTAATTTCTTCGTCTAGATCTAGAATATTTCAAAAGGAATAAGTATCTCAGTCCTACCAGCTACCTTGAATGAGTAATTGGGACCTCATGATGCCGGGAATGGGATTGACATCCATAGGCTTAGTCGGCGTTGTAATAGCGTATTCAGGCGTTGCACATACGTTCATTGATGGAATGCATGCTTTGACAGGTCTTACTATGTTTGTTGGACTGATCTTCTTATCTGCAGGAATTTTAGATGGGGGTATTTCAACTAGTAATAGAGCCAAAGCAACGACTTTGGTGATTTTATCAATTGCATTAGGATTCGGCATGTTTGCTTTTACCATGAATACATCAAACTATACAGTAACAATAGCAGGTATTTTACTAGGAATTGCATTTCCTTCAATTCTCATTGCATATCTTGCAATGAAACATCCAAAGTTCCTAAAACCAGTTGGTTCCATTGTAGGAATTGCAGCTGCAACTGGAATTATTGCATGGGTAGTATTTGGATTAGTAAGCCCAGATACATATATGATTCCTCAACAAGTTGAAGTTGAAGAACCAGTTGAAGAAGTCATACCAACAGGACCAGTCTTTTCAATTTCAATTCTAGAAGGATCAACTGAACAAGGAAACCCAGATTATGATCCTGATGTCGCAGTTGTACAACAAGGATATACTGTTGAATGGACAAATGAAGATTCAATTGTGCATACAGTAACTAGTACAGAAGGTTTTGGGGAGTTATTTGATTCAAGTTCAATGGATTCTGGAGATGTCTTTGCATTAGATACAACTAATTTGGAAGTAGGTGAATATGAATACACTTGTAGTTTCCATCCTTGGATGGTTGCAACATTAGTGATTGAAGAACCAAGAGAACCAATCAAAGTAACAATACCAGAAGGTGCAGCAACTCCACAAGAAGAACAAATCTATTATGAACCACAAGTAGTAGATGTAACAGTTGGAGATACAGTTGCATGGGAAAGTCTAGACAATACAGTACACACAGTAACTTCAGGCAATCCAGATGTAGGACCAGATGGAGTTTTTGATTCAGGAATGATATCAACAGGGGACACATTTGAATACACATTTACCGATGCAGGAAGTTTTGACTATTATTGTACCTTCCATCCATGGATGATTGGAACTGTTAACGTAGAATAGATTTGCAGAAAATCATTTTATCACAATCAAATAAAAAAATTCTAACTGAACATGCAGAAAAAGAGAAGCCTAACGAATCATGTGCCATATTATTTGGAAAAGACAACCTTGTATCAGAGATATTTTTAACAAAAAATGTTGAAGAATCACCTGTAAATTTTACAATTTCAAATGAACAGTTAATTCAAGGCTATAAGATTGCTGAAGAAAAAAAGATAGAAGTAGTAGGGATTTTTCATTCACATCCCAATTCAGATGCATATCCATCAAATACTGATAAAAAATTCATGCAAAGCAATCCAGTAGTATGGGTAATTTATTCAGGAGTAAACAAAGATTTCAGAGCATATCTTCTCGAGTCAGAGATCATAGAAATTCCAATTGATGAAAAATAATTCAAGATTTTAAGCTAAAAGTTGCACTCTTCCCATCTGCTTTGTGTAGGACAGATTTGTCAGGAGAAACAATCTTGCCAAGAATATTAACAGGAGATGCAGGAGTAATCTCTCCTTGTATTCCTATAGGAGTGGGACCATAAAACAAGCATATTGCTTTTCCAGTAGGCCAGTATGCAACATCATTTAGTTGTACTGGAGATTTTGCATTTTCTTCAGGTTGTGAAATTGGAGATTCTGAAGTATAGATTTCATCTCCCCAAACATTTAGTTCAACTGTAAATGGCAATTTTGATACAAAATCATTAACAGTTTGTGGCGAATTTTCATCATTTAATTCTAAAATTATGTTTGACAGGTTTGGAATTTTGACTTCAACTGAATGTTTCATAAATTTAGATGATTAATGAATTAAA
>JBHHZR010000053.1:0-4669 GCA_046758125.1 Candidatus Nitrosopumilus sp.
CAAATTTTTCATCAAAAATAATTTGATCATAAATTTCATCACAAATTATGTAGAGATTATGTTGGTTTGCAATGTTAACTAGTTCTTTGAGAGAATTTTCATTAAACACTACACCTGTAGGATTATTTGGACTGATTAGACAAATTGCAACAGTCTTTGAAGTGATTTTGGATTTTATATCATCAATGTCAGGTGTAGAATTATTCAAGTCTACTGCAAACTCTACTGGAACTCCACCATGTAATCTAACATATGATGCATATGGAGGATAGTATGGTCCTGGCAAGAGTACTTCATCACCTTCTTCTACAATTGATGATATCACCATAGCAAGTCCTTCTGAAACACCGTTTGTTACCAAAATATCATCAGCTGAAATTGATAGTCCTTTGGCATTTTCTTTTTTTGCAATCTCTTCTCTTAACTCTAATAGACCTTCAGATGCAGAGTAAAAGTTTTCTCCTTTGTTTACTGCATCAATTAGAGCTTGTTTAACATTGTCAGGTGGTTGAAAACCAAACTGTACAGGATCACCAATGTTAAGATAATCAACTTGCATTCCTTTTTGTTCCACTTTCCGTGCAGCTAAAACAATATCTCTAATTGCATATTCAACACCTGCAACTTTTTTTGAGACCTTCAAAGTACCTAGACAGGGTTCTATCAAATTAATGGCTTATTTTAAACCACCTATTAGACTCAGTACAATCTGCTCTGCATCTTTGAACTGCTTCATCACTTCACTTTGTACTGCGTGGGGCACGAACCTCATACCTCTATTCAAGATATTTCTTGAAGCGTTGATATCTCTATCAACAATTGTTTTGCAATTAGTACATGTCATCATTCGATTCTCTTCGGGTACAAGTTTTGACCCACATTCCGAACACTTTGATGATGTACCATTTGCTTTGACATATTGAACTGGCAACCCAATCCACAACGCATTGTATTCTATTTGTCTTTGTAACTCGTAGAAACTCCAAGAGTTCATTTTGCCACGAGTTTTTTTACCTTGACCATTTCCTTTTCGGTATAATTTTCTAATTCCTTTTAGATCTTCTAAAACAATCCCTTGATTCTGCGATATTATTTTTTTAGATACTTCATGAAGTAATTGATGTACTCTGTTTTTCTCCTTTTTGCCATATTTTGAGTATAATTTCTTTCTAATCCTGGCATCATTTCTTTTGAATTTTGATTTTACTGCTTTGTATGTTGCTTTGATTTGATTTGTCTTCTCAAGATGGTACACTATGAATTTTCCTTCAGTATCAAAAGAAGTAGCATTGTCAAGGTTTCTGTCAATTCCAATATGATGTTTAGGACTGATTTGAAAAACATCCTTTGAGTAACTGATAATTAGTTTCTCTGGAGTTAATGTGATAGAACCAATTTTTGTATCTTCAAGTTTTTTTGTTACGTATGAATGTAATTTTATGAAAACGTATTCATATGGTTTGATTAGAATTCGTAGTATGTCATTCTGAATTTTAAATGATTGATTATCAAGAATGAGCATGTTTCTTTTAACATATGGAATTTTTGCATCAGGTTTTTTCTTTTTTGTTGTACGGTATAGTTTCAATCTTGCTTTTGCCACAGATGTTGCAGATTGTATGTATTTTGCAATAAAATCTTCTCTCAGATTTTTGTAGAATTCTTTATGCATTGCACCTCTGGATGTCAGATTTTTTTGCTCCGATACACGAATCATTTCATTAGTACAAAATCTAAAGTAATCAAATACTTCTTTGAGTTCGTTACTTTTGTCATGGAACTGCCAAACACATTTTGTCTGCCTCATCTAATCACCTCCACTTTTAATCAATTCAGATTTTATATTATTTTGAATCATTAGCCATCAATTTGACAGAATTCATTTTTGAACAAATAAAGACGTAGTAAGGAAATTTGGGCAAAATCTGAAATTATACAATGTTCAATTGTACAGATTTTGTTAAATAGCATTCAGGTTATTTTGAAATAACCATCATAGGTTTTACAACAAAGTCGGATTTGGTTTAGAATATTGATCCATGAATAATTGTTTAACTTAGGTGTAGGGTTTATAGAATCATAACAACATTACAATTCTGGACTCGTTGCACAGCCTGGATAGTGCGGGCGGCTTCGAACCGCCAGGTCGAGGGATCGAAGCCCTCCGAGCCCTTTAGATTATCTTATTAGGCAAATACTTTGTCACAAAAATGAAGTGAAGGTATCACTATTCAAACTGGGGTTAGGATTAACAATTTTAGGAATTGTTTGGATTTCATTTGTTTTTGTTGAGACTGAAAAAACACATGATGAAATTCTATTAAAACAATCAAACTCTTTTGAATTAAAGTCTGAATTTACAGGTGTAGATATTGGATTTTACAAAGTCTACATGCCTGAATTTTCTGGAGAGGAGATATTTCTCCAAATTCTAGATACAAAAGACAATGTAATTCAAGAACAGAAAATTCAAACTAGAATGTCAGTAGGATATTTTGATTATTCTGAAGACGGAACATATACTGTAAAGATTACAAATATTTCAAAAAATCAAATTAATCTACAAGTAGAGTTTGGCAATACAAATTCTCATGAAATGATTCCAGCAGGAGTTCTAGTTCTTGTAGGCGCTGTAACTATCATAGTAATGTCATATTTTAAAATAAAAAACTACAATATGGCGCAACCTGATGAGAATATCTCATAGACTGGTATGCACTGAATTGTATGTCCAAAAACCAGTATCAAGTTAAAGATTAGCCAAGTTGTAAAAAACAAGAATGCTACAATTGCAAATGGCAAAAATATTTTGAGTTTTGTGTGTTCTCTGTTTTTAATTATTAAAACTCCTCCCAATGCTGCTAAAACTAATCCAAATTCAAGTGGTTGATGAGACCAAGAAACCAAACCATCAATTCCAAAGACATCATGAGACAAGGAATCTCCAAAGCCAGAAATTATTTGAATTATAGATGCTACAATGACAAGTTTGATTCCAGTTTTAAGAGAACCATAAACTGATTTTCTAAATAACAAAATACATCCCATGATTGCAGCAGAGCTAGTCATAGATATGCCGGTATAAACAACAATATGAGAAGGACTCCAGAAAAATTCTGGTTCTTTTAGAAGATGAGAAATTGCATCCCAAAATCCTGCAGAAACTGCAAGTACAGGACCAATTACTGCTAGAATGGATACAAATGATACAAGTGTACTAGGTTTTGCAAGTGTAGAATTTGAAATTCTTTGAATTAATTTCATTTTGCAATTACTAAATTATAGGAGTATTTGAAATATTGTAAGCTTATCAATTAGAAAAATTGGACTTTGTGGGTAATTTTTAGAATTAACTATATTAGATGATACAATGTATGGATGTCATGAGTCCCGGAATTGGCCTGATGAAGAGACGTCTAGAAAAAGAAAAAGACGCCATAGCTCTTGCAGTATCAGGTGTTGCAAAAAAGTATGATGTAAAGCCTGATGATATCAAAACTCTAGAAACAAAATATGATGAGGATGCAGGAGATTGGTATGTTGCATTGGGTTGGGATGAAAGAAAGGCAATTATTCAGATGGATTCTGTTCAGGGAACAATAACTGAAATTAAAGAAATTTAATTAAAAGTAATATTTTCAAAGAAATATGACTAGTGCAATTGTTCTTGGTGGCTCAAGGGGAATAGGAAAAGCAATTTCAGAATCATTAAAATCAATTGATATTGATGTTTTTGCAGCTTCTAAAGATGATATTGACACCTCAGACTTGGAAAGTGTAAGAAAATTTGTAAAAAATCATAATCAAACAGATATTTTAGTTCTAAATACAGGAGGTCCTGCTCCAAAACAGTTCTTATCCATTACTGAAGAGGATTGGAAACTATATCACAATCAGTTATTCTTAGGATTTTGCACAACTTTACAGAATATCAAGATTAATGATGGAGGGTATATCTTTTTGATTAGCTCAAATGTTATTAAAGAACCAAATGCAAAATTGATAATTTCTTGTGCATATCGTGCTGCATTTAGCGAAGTATTCAAAGTATTAAGCAAAGAATATGCTGAGAAAAATATTAGTTGTATCAACATTGCACCAGGACCAATCAACACAGATAGAACTCAAGAATTAATAGAAAACGTTGAAGAATACAAAAAATCTCTTCCTATGAAGAGATTAGGAGAGCCACAAGAGATTGGAAACTTTGTAAAGTCAATTATTGAAAATAAAATAAAGTATCTATCAGGTGTTACAATAAACTTTGATGGTGCAAATTCAAACTATATCTTTTAAGATTATTTTTTAAATTCAACGTTTGGTGCATCAGGTTGGCCTGCAATTGCAATTAATCCGCCATCACGTAACTGTTGTAATAATTGCATTACTTCTTTTTCAACTTGGTTTCTCTGCAAGCCTGTTTGTTGTGCAAAGATATCAACAAGTTCTGTAACTTTGCGTTGTCCGTTGCAAGACTTCCAAAAGTCAACTATTGCTTGGTTTACCATAAATCCTTGATCATGTTCGTTTGCTAAAACCATAGAGCCGTCTTCTTGTTGTACTAGTTTTCCAACGCCTTGTGGCAATGCAGTTTCATAATTTATTGGTGCAGGAGTATTCATTCCAGCTCCCATATTTTTTATTTTTATTTTAGCTTCTTCAGACATTT
>JBHHZR010000054.1:0-4607 GCA_046758125.1 Candidatus Nitrosopumilus sp.
TTGGAATGGACCAACACGTACTTTCCGGCATGTACGGAATTGCAATCGTTGATCCTGCAAATGGATACAAGAAATTAATGGTAGAGAAAACCAGCGGTAGCGGTGAAATTGACAGAAAGTTCTATGATCCAGAGGCATTAGAATTCCAAATCCAATACAATCAATTGTATTTGACTGATGATGGTAACTATGATGCAGCAGCAATGTTCAAACATCATAACACTGCAACAGTTGTTAATGGAATGCAATTTGGTTATGTACCAAACATGGCTCATAACTTACTCGTCAATGGCGATGTAAACAAGAACATCTTTGTTGCACAACCATGGAATGGAGTCGAGCTCAAACAATACCAATCACAACTCTTGTTTGTTGAAAATGATCAACACGTGAGAATCTTTGCCCAAAATTCAGGTAATGAACCAGTCTTTTTCCATATTGTGGGTGAACAACTCGATAGAGTAGTTCAAGGCAACAGAGTCCAATCAGCAGCTAATGAAACTTGGTTGCTTGGTGGTTCACAAAACATGATCGTTGATGTGGTATTTGATGAACCAGGTGCATACGCATTAGTCAACCATGATTATGCAGCAATTTACACTGGCGCAGCTACAGTCTTTGTAGCAGGTGACCCATTTGGCTTGAACCCAGTTCTAGTTGAGAAAGGCGTCATTCCAGCACCAGTAGCATCTTATGCATATGCTTTAGGCAATCCAAGTGATGCTGTTCCTCCAATGGGACCACAGAGCATTGCTCATCCTGCACTAAACATTCATGGCATGTACACTGATGAAGTAGCTTCTGAAATGCAAGCAAGTGGCGATTATGTCGCACTATGGGAAGTAATTCCTAAAGTAGCAGAAATCCTAACTTCTTGATCACACAACATCTTTTTCTTTTTATTATCTTAATGAATTATATTCCGTAGATCATTTTCATGACTTATGGGATTTGATGATTCAGTATTGATATGTGATGAAGTAGATCCTATTTTGAATAAAGTTCTAGAAGAAAATGGTCTCAAAATTTCTTACGAACCAGAAATTACTGCCGAACAGATTCTAGAAAAGATTTCTAATTTCAATATTGTAATTGTGAGAAGCAGAACTAAAATCACAAAAGATATGATCGAAAAAGCTGATAACTGTAAAGTCATAGCTCGTGTTGGCGTTGGACTAGATAACGTTGATCAAGAAGCAGCCAAAGCAAAAAACATCCGTGTAATCAATGCAGTAGAAGGAGCAATGAATGCAGTAGCTGAATTGGTACTAGGATTGATGCTATCTCTTGCAAGACAAACTGCAAGAGGCGATAGAGGAATCCGAAATGAACAGTGGCTCAAAAAAGAATTGAAAGGAACTGAACTTAAAGGAAAATATCTTGGAATTATTGGATTAGGAAATATTGGAAAAAGATTGGGAAGACTTGCGCGTGCACTTAACATGAACATTATTGGATATGATGTTATTCCAATCGATGAAGAATTTTCAAAAGAAGTTGGTTTAATGAAAGCAGATTTGAATACTTTGTTACAAAGTTCTGATTATATCTCAATACATGTTCCGTTGTTAGATTCAACATACCATCTTTTGGATGCACAAAAAATGTCTACAATGAAAAAGACTGCCAAAATTATCAATACCTCCAGAGGTGGAGTAGTTGATGAGGATGCTCTTTATGATGCGCTAAAAAATGGTACTCTGGGTGGTGCAGCTTTGGATGTATTTGAAAAAGAACCTGCCATTGGAAACAAACTAGCTGAACTAGACAATGTAATTTTAACACCTCATATTGGTGCTCAAACTAAAGAGGCACAATCTTTGGCTGCAAACGTAATTGCCGAAAAGATTATCCAGATACTCC
Source organism: Candidatus Nitrosopumilus sp. (assembly GCA_046758125.1). GTDB lineage: Archaea > Thermoproteota > Nitrososphaeria > Nitrososphaerales > Nitrosopumilaceae > Nitrosopumilus. The sequence continues at coordinate 1,864 of JBHHZR010000054.1, forward strand.
GAGGAGTTATCTAGATTTTTTCGCATAAATTCTGCCTGAACTTTAAAAATAAGTAAAAAAGCTTGACTTTTACGTGATTTATTATCGTCTCTTCATTTTTAACCCTCCTTTGGAGGTCAAAATACTGTATGAATAATCATGCTGTAGGAAAGTTGGCTACTTCAAAGCTTAAGGATTTTCCTAATGTCAATTCTTTACTAAAAATTTCACTAGGTCTGGTATTCTTTACAATTATTTCTACTGTACTAGTTTATGCTGAAACCATTTCAGTAAATGTTGAAGGAAATTCATATAATGTTGAGTATATTGCAAATCAAGTTATCATTAATAGTGTCGTTGCTGAGTACGAACCTAGTTCAAATTATGCTGGATTAATTTTTAATGTTGAAGTAACAGGAGACTCTGCTACTTTAGATTTCGTATTTGAAAGAACTTTCTTTGATTCAATCTATAATGGTCTTGATGATCCTTTCTTTGTTTTGGCAGATGGAATTGAAGCTGATTTTTCTGAAATCACTACATCTCAAAGTAGAACTTTGAGTATTAAATTGCCTTCAGGAACTGAAGATTTAGAAATTATTGGAACTGTATTTGGTCAATCAATTGAACCACCAGTTGAACAACCAGTAGTACAACCACCTGTTGAACAACCAGTAGTACAACCACCTGTTGAACAACCAGTAGTACAACCACCTGTTGAAGAGCCAGCAGTAGAACCACCAGTAATGAAAGAAACTCCCGTTGAGGAAAAAACCAAAACTCAGTGCGGTGCGGGAACTATTCTGCAAGATGGTATGTGTGTTTTAGATGAAAGATGTGGTCCAGGAACTGTTCTTGAAGATGGAGTATGTGTTCTTAAAGAATCAATTCCACAACCCTCTACAACTTCTGTAAAAGGAATGGGTAAAGAGTTGATTTATGGAATCATTGCAGCATTTGTTGTTACTGGAGCAATTGCAATAATCTTAGCATTAATGTCTAAAGCCAGTAAAAGTCGAGATTAGTTACAAGATAAATCTTCAGCATTCATTATTTGATTAAACTCAAATCCAGAAATCTGTGTAGTTGTTGAATATGGGATTATTCCTAAAATAGGCGTGTCTACATGTATCAGAACAATGAATTTGTTAGGATCAAGTCTAATTTCTCCACCATTAAATTCAAAATCAAATGTCATAAAATTATGTTGAGCTGCTGCAATTTCTTCTGATGTAAATATCCCTTCTTGTGTTGTTGATGAAAATGGATTGATTGTTACAGGATCTGTAACAAATGTTCCTAATGGTTGGTGTTGATAAAAAGGTGTAACTTCAAATTTTTGAAAACTAATCCAAAATGGCATTGTATTACAAAACTCCATTTCTCCTGAATTAGACATTGCAAAAAAAGAAAATTGTCCTGGATTATCCCATCTATACTCCAAGTTCTGTGCTCCAAAAATACTTAGTCCTGAATAAGCAAATGGAACAACTATGATTACTATTGCTATGTATGTGATGATTGAATATTTGTTCATATTCCACTTCCAATCTCTACTGGATAAGAAATGATTTTCTTTTCAATGAGATAATTTACAACTTTGCCTAAATCTTCATCTGATATTGATCCTTGAATCCACCAATATCCAACATTTTTTACCCAATCTGGAATATCTATATCATAAACATTATTTTCATCAATCTCAAAAGGTATGTCAATTATTTGTCTGTCAACATATGTTTGAAATGCACCTATTAGAAATCCATCTGAAATATTTCCAGAAAGCCAATTGCCCATTATTGATTTGATTGATTCTGGAATGCAAACTTTGTTTGAATCAACTAAAGTAAATTCTGCTGTTGCTTGTTCACCAGAGTATTCTACATCAATGAAATATTTCCCAAGTGGAAATACATCTGCTTCAAAAGGAACTAGTGATGGAATTGGATTTTGTAAATTTGTAATGGCCATTGGTATTGCGCCACTTCCTTTTCCTGTCTCATCTCTAATGTGAATAATGGCAGGATCTCCTGTGACTTTTGATACTTCGATAGTGTAGAACAGCTTTTCACAATAAGTGTATGTTGTTTTTTCCATTGTAATTGAAACAGTAGATTCTGCATATGTTGCTGGCAAAAATAGAAAACTTAATGCCAAAATTATAGGAAATATGATCTTTTTTGATATCATGTTGTTTTTTCTAGGGATGTCCAATAAAAATCTCAAATAAATTCTGAGGAAGCCTTTTTAACAACTTGGACCTATTTTGATTATCGAGTTTTCTGCGGATGCATACTCTTTGGGTGTGGATTAAACCCTCACTCAAGGAGAATTTTAATTGGTTAGTGTTGCTTAGGATGGTTTTTTGATTTTACAGTTAGAAAGTGGCTATTATTGACTGGTTAATACTTCATTACCTGTGTAATTAATTAATGACAATATGTCATACACATGACAACATTCAAATATTATTTTTTGGAATAAAGATCATGTCTGAACAATCTATGATGAATTTTGATGATTTTCAGGCTAAACCTAGGACTAAAAGACAAGTCACATACTTCTGTAGGTTGTGTAGAGAATATGGAATTAAACTAAGAAAAGCTCACCTTCAAAATTTTCATAATGCTAATCGTGATACTGTCACTAAACGTAGTAATGGTGATTTGGTTGAAACTATCTTTATTCCTCTAAAACTGTTTGAACATTTCAGTTAGAAAGTAGTAATTTTTGACATTTTTAATGCTATTTTCTTCTAAATCTCA
>JBHHZR010000055.1:0-4446 GCA_046758125.1 Candidatus Nitrosopumilus sp.
CATTAATTGTTAACAGTGTTGAGTTAACTGCAACTACTACTATGAATAAGTAGTGGGTACATCGTCTTAACCAGACCATATGAAGTTGAAGAATCGGTCAGTATATAAAATTTTAGAGTGTGATGAAGATCGTTTTTGTGACCAAAAGTATCATGAGACAGGAAGACTTTGCTTAATTAAAATGAAAAAGAAGTGTTGCTGAAGGGGTTTCCTTCGGATTACCATCCAACGAACATTGATACGAATAGTACAAATGCTGCTGCGCCTGCAACGCTTGCACCGACAACACCATTACTATTCTTGTTGGAACCTTCTTGCATTACTTTAACACAGAAGATGTAACCTATTGATTCAATGATTGTAAGTACGATGAATGCATAGTGACCACTTGCTGTTGGATATGCCCATGGATAATAGAAGTATCCTGCTGCAGTACCACCAAAAGTAGCAATCAATGCTGCCCAGAATGAAATTGTAATCATACCGGTCATGTTTTCAACGCGTTTTCCAATCATTCGTTCTATATCAGCGCTACCGGCACCGCCGCCACCGCCAGAACCGAATCCTTTTGGAAGAGTCATTATGGAGTTATTCTGATTCAGAATCCTTTTAAGTCTTTCTTAAACTGTTGGGATTGGTACGATCTACGTCTTTTTTGAAAAATAATAAAATAGAAAAAAGTGTGCTTTTGCACATTTTGTCTATGGAATTGATCTGCTGTACAATTTGCCTTCTAAGGCCATCTTGTACATCTCTGCAACATATGGGTTCTCACCTGGAGTCTCTGCACCTAGTTCTACGAGTCTAGCATATACTCTGACTACGTATGCAAGTGCACCCATGAATGCTACTACAACACCCATGTTGAACATCCAGTGGTTTGGAACCGCAAAGATTTCTTCTACAAACCAGAAGTGCCACATCTCATTAATTCCAATTGTAAACATAGTTGCTAGGTAACCAAGAATGGTCATCTTCAAACCTGTGTTTATTGAATTATTTGGACCTCTGAGAACTGGAACTTTTCTATCATAGATTGCTGCTGCTGCCCATCCAAGTGGTAATGTGATGAAGTGGGAATACAACCACCAGTGTGCTGGTGTGAATGCACTGTCTCTGATAGAAGTCTGATGTAGAGAACCATCAACGAAGTTATCTACTTCGACTGATGCTGCAGTTGATCCCATAGCAATAACGATGAGCCAGATTTTCTTTAGTCTCTGAATCTCAACTTCTTTTGGGATTAATGCGGGCATCTGTGCCATGTTAGTAGTGATGTAAATTCGGAATATAAAGTAAGAGTTTGAGAGGTAAGAAATTTTTATAAAATTTTTATATAATTTTCTATAAAATTTGAAAAAAATTGGTACTAAATAGTTTAATATAAAATAATTTTGAATATTTTTTTTTCAATTTCATTGTTTAACATCAATGATTAACATTGTATTAAATGTCGATCCTCGTAATGAAGGTAAAACATATAACGACGTGTATTATCTTTCTGATTATTAGGGATAACTATGGTCGAAAAAAAGATTTTCGTATTCGGACTAGCTGTTGTACTTGCACTAGGAACTTTAGGTTTCAACTGGGTTGAATCCGTTCTTCCAACTGCAGATGCACACGGTGTCCAAGCACAACTCCAGAGTCGTTTCATCAGAATTGAAGATGAGACCTTCAACAGACAATCCCTGCAAACTGGCGAAACCTTGACTATTCAAGGAACTCTAGTCAGTCTTGTAGAAAGAGACCTAAGAGGATGGATATCCATTTTCTCAGAGTCAACCAACGCAGGTAACAGATGGGAGATGTTGGCAAGAGACCCACCAGGAAATGTCTTTGACATTGCAGGTAACTCTGTCGTAGAATATTCAATATCTGCCAAAGCACTTGAACCAGGTGTATATCACGTACACACTCAACTCAATGTAGCAAAAGTTGGTCCAGGACTTGGTCCAGGTCAAACAGTTGTTGTCGAAGGGGACCCAATTATCAAACCAATCCCATATACCAACATCGCATACCAATCAATTATGATTGGAGTTGGATATGTCATTACGTTTGCAACACGACCCTGGCAAGTAATCTAAAAAACCCAACCTTTTCCTTTTCATTTTCTAAATAACAATTACGATTATCTTAAGTAATCAAACTAAGTTTTATCATCTAGAAAATCATAATAAAAAATGTGTTAAGTTTTAAGATAATCAAATTAGATATTTTTCAAAGTTATTTCTTTGGAGAAGTAGAGTTTCGTTCTGATAATTTCAAAGTAAACATACAGAATCAAAGAAGAGGCAAAGTTCTCAAATTGCCTTTTGAGATAAAACCAAAAAATGAGAAAATAATTGTAAGAATGACAGGGCAAAAAGAATTGTTTGTTGAAGATTATCTTCCTTACAAAGGGGAATCAGAATGGCTTGAAATTGATTCAGACGAGATTACCTACTTTCTAGCAGATCATCAAGATCAATTAGACACAATTGAGATAATGATTAAGAGAAAGGACTTTATGGAATCTGACTAAAATGCCAATTAATGAAATGGCCAGGTACCAGTGATCCCTATAAGAGAAAAAAGACCATAAGATTTCTCATACTTTCTGCCATAATTGGAATTTCAGTGGCAGCTGCAAGTTCATCAATTCAACAATGGGCCAATTCAGATAATCCACTAAAAGTCTGCATAAATGACAGAGAAACACCATACAAAATCAAGGCAACATTAGAACTGATAATTGATGGTCAAAAAGCAGACATTCCAGCTAACATAGGATTGAACGACGGAAAATGTCATAGAACCATGTACACACTAACTGATGATGGTACAATTTATGCAGAGTGGGAAGAAGAATATCCATTTGAGATAGGTCACTTTTTGTGGATGTGGGATTTTCCTCTAAGAGACATGGATCAGAGTAAATCAACCATGTATGTCAATGGAAAAGAATCACCTCAGTTTATCAACACACCATTGCAAGACGGATATCACTACAAAGCAGTATTTACCTCAAAGGCATATGATGAATCCAAAGATACTGATTTCCTTCCACCAGAAAATTAGTAATTGCAGACAGAAAAACAGAATTTTTCTAAGAAATGAAATTTGGACAGCACAGACTAGAAGATTTTAAAAATAATGAAAAGAAGAGGGTAGTTTTACCAGTATTTGCCATTATCTGGAATCAGACCAATGCCTTCTCTTTCAAAGTGTCTGTCCAATTCGTCGACCCATCTCTCACGGTTGTCTTTGTAAGCCCATCCGTGTACACGTAACCAGAATGAGATAATTCCAAGGAGGAAAATTGCAAACATCATGGTTCCGAAGATGTAAATCATTACATCATAGAATAATGGATCATAGCTTGGTCCTAATTGTCCTGTAATTGATGACAGGATGCTTAGGAAAGTTCCTACGATAGGAGTCATGTAATTTTTGCTCTATTTGTGCGATATATACATTTCTTTTATTATCAGAAAGTACGAGATCAGTATCACTAATAGTTGATCAATAAAATAAGGAAAAATGAGGTTTGATTATCCTCTACCCATTGCTGCGTATTTGCCAGATCTTCCTCTAATGAAGAAAGCTCCTGCAATACCACCAAAGACTGCACCTGCAATAACTGAGGCACCGACTACACCACCTGCGTCAAGATATGGAGTTCCTGAACCAGATGCTGGATTTGCCTCTGCTGCTTCAATTCTTCTTCTTTGAATTTCAAGTGCTTCCTCTAATGTGTAAGATCCGGTTTCTCCTTGGTCACCGACGTTGCCCATGTATTGGGCAAATGCAACTGATGCTGCACCGATGGCACCGAAGAAAAATACAGATAGCATGGTTGCTGTTAATAGTACTTTTGTATTCATACCGTTTACCTGTTCGTTTTGATGAAGTGTACTTATTTAAAACTTTATTCTGAACCTCAATTTTTGAAAAATGTACGAGATCAGTAGAAGTAACGTTTAATTCTGTTCTAAAATCAGCCAAATTATGGGACGAATGCACACACACAGACATGGAAAATCACATTCAATTAGACCAGCTACACTGCGTGCACCTTCTTGGATTACACAGAGTCCTGTAGAAATTGAGGAACTAGTTATAAAATATTCTAAAGAGGGATTAACTCCAAGTCAAATTGGAATTAAACTAAGAGATCAACACTCGATTCCTCTAATCAAACCAATAACTAAGAAAACTATTGGTGAGATTTTAGAAGAAAAAGATCTAAAACCAGAAATGCCTGAGGATCTTGAAAATATTGTCAAAAAAGCAGTAGGTCTTCAAAAGCATCTTAAAGCAAACAAAGGAGATAGTAGGAATGTTAGATCTTTGGAATTAATTGAAGCCAAAGTTCACAGACTTTCTGTTTATTACAAAAAGATTGGAAGAATTCCTAAAACCTGGAAATATAAATCCGTGGTTGCTCAACTAGAGTAATGA
>JBHHZR010000056.1:0-3681 GCA_046758125.1 Candidatus Nitrosopumilus sp.
GTCAATGATGGTTCAGATGAAATCAAGATCAAGGGTGATAAATCCCCTGCAATAGACGCGTGGATGAAGACTGCAACAGAGCCTGTAATTATGACTGGACCTGTTTTTGACTCTGGGGGTCTTTACGAGTATAAGGTAGAGATTCTCACTGCCGATTCTGATTTTAATTTTCTAGATAAACGACTAGATCTGGTGGGGGCAGTTAGTCTTGCTGAACACAATACGTATGAAATATTGGATTCACAGCAAAATAGCAATGAAGTAAATGTCATTTCATATTTTGATACTATAGAAAATTTTGAGTTTGACTCTGACAAAATATCTTTCTCAATGCCTTTTGACTGGAATCAGGATTTTGAACAACTAAGTGTAGTGCATGAAGAAGTCAGAATTTCAAAAGGATTTTCAGAATTTCTTCATACAAAATATGAAGCAAAAGTAAATGAAATTCTGTTAGAAGATACTGATGTAACCATTGATGATTATTCTTCTGATGGGAGAACTGTTCATATTGTTTTGACTCAAAAAAGATTAAAAGAAATTCGAGAACAAGCAATGCAAGAATCTCAATCACAAATGTTTTTTGAATTGGGTCCTAGCAGTGATGTTGGTTTACCTCTAGAAGCTACCACTCCAGATATGAGATACCGAGTTTGGCTATCATGGGAGCCAAATACAATAAAGGTTGGAGAAGATGTTACTTTCTTTTTGAAAACTGACGAATTATTCTCAGACAAGTCTAAGAAAAATATTGAATATGACATTGAACTTTCATCAGATGAAAACCAAATTCACAAAGAACATTTTGCAGGTTCTGTAAATACTGAAACACCTGATTCATTCCAATACACATTTTCTCCTGAGAATGCAGGAACCGTAAAACTAGACATGCTTGATATTGAAGGAAACTCGTTATCAAATGTTAATTTCTTGGTGGTTGTCAATCCTCAAGATATTGCAAAATTTCCAATTCAATTAGAAAGTGTCTCTGAATCAAATCCTGATGGTGGACAATACGGAGTAGACCTTACGTGGTTTCCAAATGAATTGGAATTAGGTGAATCTGAATTTATCATGACATTTTATGATAAAGATAGCGGGTTAACAGTAGGAGATGTGACTTATGATTTTGTTCTAGTACAAAATGGTACTGAGATACATCGCAAATCTGGGATTGCAACTGGGGGTGGAACATTTGAGAATTTTGTGTTTGTAGAAAAAGAAGCAGGTGATGTAACCCTAAGAATTGAAAAAATTGCTGGAACTGATGAATATGTTGAAATCACTGTAAATGTTGTTCCTGAATTTGATTTGCTTGCTCTGCTGGTACTAGGTGTTGCCTTTGTTATTGTAGTGATTGCAAGTAAAACTGGGAAAAAACTGCCCTTGTATAGAAATTCTCTGGAGTCTATCTAAAATGAATACGTGCAAAGGAATCTGTCTCAGCTTGGAAATCAAAAAATTCAATGGAAAAACTAGATATGAAAATAACCAGAAACGCTGTCCTCAATGCAGTGTTTTCATTAATTGTCCTGATGTAAGATGTCCGTGCTGTCGTTGTGTTTTACGAATTACTCCGAGAGCAGGAAAGTCTCGTAAACGGTTCCAAGAAAGAAAAGACGAGTCTAGATATTAGTAAAAATATGAGGTATGACTTTACAAAAAAATTGAGAGTTAAATAATGCTAATCAGAAATATCTGTATGAATTATTGGCTTTTTACACTAACTCCGTTAATTCTTTTTGTTGGAATTGCACCAGCGTTCGCAGAAAACATCTCGGTCACTGTTCCTGAAAATACTTCAGTTCAAGGATGTGAAACAACTAACGCTTGTTACACTCCCTATGAAATAATCATTAATGTTGGTGATAAAGTCACATGGACAAATACTGACATGGCATTTCACACAGTAACAAGTGGGAATCCTGTAGATGGAGCAGATGATCTCTTTGATTCTGGAATGTTTAAGATAGATGAACAATTCTCACAAAAGTTTGAAAAATCTGGAAATTTTGATTACTTTTGTACTCTTCATCCGTGGATGGAGGGAGTAGTTGTAGTCCAGCAAGTATCAGCTGAAGATGGAACAGAAAACAATGGTGGAGGATGTTTAATTGCTACTGCAACATATGGCTCAGAACTAGCACCACAAGTACAACAATTACGAGAATTACGAGACAATCAGTTACTAAACACAGAATCAGGTAAAGGATTTATGAATACTTTCAATGATGTTTACTATTCCTTTTCCCCTGCAATAGCTGATTTTGAAAGAGAGAATCCTGCATTTAGAGAAATGGTAAAGATTTCAATTACTCCTATGATTAGTTCTTTGTCTGTTTTGAATAATGTTGATATGGATTCAGAAGAGTCAGTAGTAGGATATGGAATTAGTCTGATTTTGCTTAACATTGGAATGTATGTGGGATTGCCAGCCATTGTTATTGTCGGAATTAGAAAAAAATTGAAATAAAAAAATTGAAAACTAGATTTTTGAAAATTGGGATTTTCTTACTTGTAGTTGTTCTTCCTTTTCTCCCAACTTCGTATGCTCATCTTGAACAAAGTAGCTCAGGGGGTGTAATGCAAGGAGATTACTTTTCATACATTGGGTTTGACCCTAGAAATCCTGCACCTGATGAACCTGTAAAAATAATCTTTAGCATTCAAGATGAAAATGGAAACGATCTCTATGACATTCAAACTATGGTGGAAATTTACAGTGATAGTATGGAAAAAAGAATATTCTATGAGCCTTGGACTGAACAAAAAATTGGAGATTTTGAGATACCTTTTGTTTTTGAAAAATCTGGAACATATCAGATAATACTAAGCATTTATGAAGAAGACAATCTACAAGAACATGTTATTGCGCCTCGTCAGATACCCTCTAGTTCTTCAGATTGTAATTGTACTAGAGTGCTGTTCAATGTTTCAGTTTCAGAAAACTGGGATAATATTTGGAACTCTTTGATGGTGGTTATCATAGTGTTGCCATTTAGTGTCTTTGGATATGCAATGTGGAATAATTACAAAAACAAAAAAGATTCAAAACAAAAGTTGAGCAAACATGAAACACTTCGATATGTGATAATGTTCTTGGCATTTGCAGGGGGAATAATCCATTTGTCTATCTATATTGATCATGCTCCCATTCGTGTAGAATATGGAATGTTTCTACTATTAGCTGCAATTTCTCAAATTGGATTTGGGGTATTGGTTTTGTCAACGGTATTGTTTGCTCCAAACATGTCCCAAAAAGAACTCAGAATTATTTATCGTAGAAATATGGCAGTTTACCTATTTGGTGTAATTGGATCTGCTGTTCTAATCGGACTTTACCTCTATGCTGTAAGTTTTCCTCCTCCTTTATCTCCAGAAAACCATCCAGAACATGTTGACATCTCAGGAATAATTGCAAAGACTCTAGAAATTGCCTTGATAGGAGTTATTGTCTATGTAATGAATTTGGAATGTAAGCTAAAGAATGAAAAACAGATTACAAGAAGCGGTTGATAATGACAAAAGTCATACGACTTGAATGAGTGATGCTTAGAATTGTTCCTAAAATAGTCAGGGATTTAAAGAAAAAGTCAATATTTCCTAGCCTAAATTATAGTCTATCTTGGAAAATAAAACATCACAGCAATACCAATCAAAACAATCCCTGAACCAATGATC
>JBHHZR010000057.1:0-3657 GCA_046758125.1 Candidatus Nitrosopumilus sp.
TTGAAAGCCGTTACTGCGCCACTGCGCTTACGGATCTCATTGATAGTATTTTCTATTTGTGAATTATCCATTATAATCTCCCCGCAAGGATTATGATGAATATGTGTATAAATGATTCTGCAACTTTTTCTTAAAGCTCAGTTCAAAAATATTGACACCGTTACTATGAAGTTCATATTGGCATAATTTTGCTAGTAATGACGATCATCGTTACATCTGAAACTGATCAAAAAAATTACAAAATGATCGTAACTAGTTTTTCATCTGACGAAATTCAGACAACATATGGTGACTTGCACTTTGGACACTTGTCTTCAAATGGTTCGTCTTTGAAACCACACTCACCACATATTGCAATTTTCATTACAGGCTTGAAAGAAGGCGTAAGTGTTGAGGCTTTTTCAATTGATTTTTTGATATCATCTGCCTTTGCATTATTGTTAAAATTCAATGTTACAAGCAATCCTCCATTAAGCAACTTTGAGAGTTTATTACACTCAGTGATAGGTTCGCTTTTGATTGTGAAATCACTAATTTCTGAGGCATTAATGACTACTCCTTGAGAATAAGAATCACTTTCCATGGAATTGAGTGCAGAATTCTTACCATATTTCTCACCATCGAGATTTGCAAAGCGATTTGAGCCCTCAGTTTCAGTCATACAAATTGCTACAGGATCTCCTAATTCTTTGCCTTTTTTGGCTGCAACATCAACTGCAGTTTCAATGACTTTGTGAAGAATTTCACGTCCTTCTTTGTTGTCTTGGAATCCCAATATGTTAAAGACTGCTTCTTTGAGTCCTACCAAGTTTACAACAAGTGAAACAGAACTTCTTTGCATGTATTGTGTATTCTTGGCAAGTATTGGATTTAGTCCTCGTCTTGTAAGATCAGAGATATCTTTCTTTCTTAGTGCCATTGAAGATAAAGCAGGTTTCATTAATAATGCAAGTCTAGCTCTAAAGTAAGTTTCATCTTTGTTTGATTCAAATGCAAGTCGTGGAAGATTTATGGAAACAGATTCTAATGTTATTGAAAGTGGATTTGTAGTCTTTGTAGAACCATTTGTTACACCGTGGCTAGATGTTTGGCCCTTGGTAAACATTACTTTTCCACCAATGGATATTATTTCAGAGATTGAACTTGAAACATCAGTTATTTTTCCTTTCTCATGATCTATAATCAAACCAATTTTTGGAATTGGTGTTATCTTTGTGTAATTTTTGCATGCATTAATAATTGAATTAATTATTTTTGTATCAGAACCTAATGGTAATCGAATTGAGATATTTGTACCTGTTTTATTATATTTAGAAGTTGTAGATGCAGTTACAAATGCATCGGTTAGTTTTTGTTCAAGTTCTGGAAGAGACTTTGAATGTTTAGATAACAATGAAACAAATCCATCAAGTACAATTTCTTGTGAAGCTTCTTTTGATAGAAGAGAAAGTATGATAGATAATGAGCTTGTGATCTCGTTAAGTTGTTTTGATGCAGGAATTCTTGACACGTCAAGATACTTTCCTCCAAGATCAACTCCATCATCAATTAATTCTTTAATATTAACAAAGATTGTATCAGGGATCATAGACCAGATTCCAGGGTTTGTAATATGCAAGTCTCCAGAAAGATGGGAATCTGCTACATCTTTTGGTAAGATATTAGTAAGTAGATGTTCAGCAAAAACTCTCTGACCAGTGTTAAAGAGAAGACCTTCGGCGCCATTATCGACATTATCCAAGTTTGAAATCATCTCTTGAACGTCATAAACAGGCAGACCTAGGCGTGCAAGTTTATTCCTATATTCCTCATGGCCGTGCTCAAGAAGAACGGAATTGACCATTTCTCGAATTAGTGAGCCTGTCAAATAGGTGGTCTGATATTTGTAAATTCTATTTTCAACTTCTTCAGTAATTTTTTGTGCTAGCTCTAGTGGAAGACTTCCTTCACGGACAAGAGATTGAATAATTTTATGAGAATTAAATTCTTCAATTGATTCGTGTGATGTTCTAACATACATCTTTCCACTCTCAATAATTGATCTTTCTTCAATTTGTCGTGCCAAACTCAAAACTAGTTTTCCAAGATTTGTGATGGTGTAACGTCTTTCAGATTTGTTTAGTGCAACAAGTGATTGTCTTAGTAATTTTCTCAAGTGATATGCAAATTTGCCACTTTCTTTTTTTGACTTGAATCCTGCTAGGGATTTTAATTCGGAATAAGTAAGAGGACCCTTGGAGTTTAGGATTCTGAGGATATCAATTCTGTTTGGACTTGCCATGACAGAGAAGATCATTCTGACACGCTTTGATGTGGATTGTAAAATTCCGCTTCTCTTTGGTGATGATTCCATTTCTTCGTCTAGATCATCATCTAGGTCTGTATCGACATCTAGATCTAATTCCTCATCACTCATTTTCATTAATATTTTCTAAAAAAAGGAGTAATTAAGACTTATGACTGTATTATTTCATGCAGTTTTTTGATCTGATTCTTTGAAAAATGTAAAAATGATCTTTGTTTGAGATCTTTTTTGGATCAAATTAGATCAAATCTGATCAGTTTTCCTGAACATCAAGTGAGAATTCTGATGTAGATAGTTTTTGTCCACATGATGGACATTTTCCATTAGTGGGATTTAGTACATCTTTTAGAGACTTTAGCATCTTCATGTTTGTGATCTTTTCTCCACATTTACCACATGTTATTTCTACTGACATGGAAATGATCATATTTACAAAATAATTAAGAATCGATTTTGAATTTTTTTAATAATTCAAGCAAATAATTTTACTGCTTTTCAATGATGATTCCGCGTTCATCAAAACCAGTTATTTTGGCTCTGGTTCCAACAGGTAGATCTGCAGGGGTAGCAATTCCTGCCATAAATCCAGAGATTCTCAAATCGGAGTTATCGAGTTTGAGCACAACAAAGGCATATGGGGTGTATTTTTCAAAGCCTGCAGGAGCGACTGTAATTATGGTATAGGTGGCAACCTCGCCTGAACCCTCTAAAAGTACATCCTCAAATCCCTTACTGCCGCATTTTAGGCAATAATATGCTGTAGATAGATGAAGATAACCGCAGTTAGTACATTTGTGAGTTAGTAGTTTGCCTTGTTTAGCGTTTTCAATAACTTGTTCTTCAACAGACATTTTACACACTCTGGAATACATGAACAGCGCAACTTGCGCCAGTAGCACCAAAGTTATGAGTTAAACCAATTTTTGCATCTTTAACAGTTCTTTCGCCTGCATTTCCAGTTAGTTGATCATATACTTCTACTACTTGCCCAATACCAGTAGCACCAATTGGATGTCCTTTTGATTTAAGACCGCCTGATGGGTTAATTGAAATATCAGAATTTAATTTGGTTCTCTCTTCACGAACAGCTTGCACACCTTTTCCCTTTTCAAAGAATCCCAAGTCTTCAGTGTCAACTACTTCTGCAATTGTAAAGCAGTCATGTACTTCTGCAAAGTCTATATCTTTTGGAGTAACGCCTGCCATCTTGTATGCTGCTTCAGAAGCTATCTTTGTACTTGGAATAGTTGTCATTTGTTCACGTCCTTGTAATGCAGCTGCTGAACCGCCTCTGCCTGAACCAATTACTTCAATGTAATCACCACCATGCTCTTTTGCAAACTTTTCAGAAC
>JBHHZR010000058.1:0-3534 GCA_046758125.1 Candidatus Nitrosopumilus sp.
CGTACAGAATTACTCAAAATAAATCGTTAATTTGGGATGGTTTCTACACAGCCACCAAAATAGAATTTAATTATATATGGAAATTTGTATGAATTTACAAACAAAACATTTGAGTTTATTTGCAATATTACCACTTTTTGTTGGAATACTTATTGGAGGTAGTATTTCGTTTTCTGATGCAGTATTATCAGATCCTCTTGTTGATAATAATCCATTACACCAAATTATGTTAATAAAATGATTTGTGGTGATAAATTATGTGATGAACTAGATCCTGAATTTAAATTTTGACAAATTCAAAATTGTCTTTAGTCAAATGATTAGAATAATCTTATTATACGATTTTTATCGAAGCTAATCATTAATGCTTCCATTAAGAGATGAAAACCCGCATCCACCAGGGTTCAAACCTAGAGTAACTCAAGCATTAATCGTAATCAATGTAATTGTGTTTTTTATCGAAGTTGCATATACTGGACAATTCTTTGATTTTACAAATCAACGTGCATTTGATTTGTTTTACAACTGGGGAGCAGTACCAAATTGCATAACCGGTGGAACTGCACTTAACATTGATTTTGGTGCAGGTCCATTGCGTGTACACTGTCCTGATGCACCATATGTTTCTCTTATTAGCTCAATCTTCTTGCATGGTGGCCTGATGCATCTTGGAGGAAACATGTTGTTTCTGTGGATATTTGGTGATAACATAGAACAAAAGTTTGGCAAGGGAAAATATCTTGCAATTTATCTCATGTGGGGTGTTGTTGCAGGACTAACTCACATTTATGGAGATACTAGCAGTCCAATTCCATCAGTTGGAGCATCAGGTGCAATCTCTGGAGTATTAGGAGCATACTTGGTAATTTTCCCAAGAGCTAGGATTCAAACTTTCATGATGCTTGGTTTCTTTTGGAGAATGATGCACATTCAGGCTCGATGGTTCTTGCCATTTTGGTTGATCTTTCAAAATCTATTGCCATTTTTTGTTGGAGGTTTTGGTGTTGCAGGTGGTGGTGTTGCATACATGGCACACATTGGAGGATTTGCTATTGGTTTGGCGACAGGTTACTTGTACAAAAAATCTCACAGTTCTGATTTTACTTATGGTACAAGGTATGGTTACAGACCAGATTATTGAAAGAATAAATCACTGAATCTATTTGAAATTTTTATGCCATTGATTACAGTTTCAATGTATCCTGGCAGATCACAGGAACAAAAAGACGAGTACGCAAAAGCAATAACAAAATCAGCAGTAGAGATTCTAAAAACAAAAGAAAATCATGTAATAGTTGTTTTTGAAGACAATCCAAAAGAAAATTGGTTTTTAGCTGGAAACCAACTTTAATTATTTTTTTAAAAAAATTTTTAGACTGGATAACCCTTCCAGTCAAGGGTCACATACACATTATGGTCGGTTATTTTATTTTGAACAAATTTACATAATAATAAAATGGTACATTTTCCGATTGTACCAATAGTTTATCCTTTTATTCTAATCTAATTAATCACTTACATGAAAGCTGCAGTTGTACAGTTCAAAGCATCAACTAACAAAGAAACTAATCTAAAGAAAATTGTTTCATTTATTGAAAAAGCAGCTTCAAAAAATACAACACTGTGTGCATTTCCAGAATTTATGATGTTTTACACAAGCTCGTCACAAACTCCTAAACAACTTGCAAGCTTGGCTGAAACAATTAACGGAAATTTTGTAAAAACAATTGCAAAGACAGCAAAGCAAAATCGTATACAAGTTATAGGTTCATTTTATGAGAAGAGCACAAAAAAAGATCGTGTTTATGACACTTCGTTTGTAATTGATAAGTCAGGTAAGGTGATCTCTACTTATCGTAAAATTCATCTCTATGATGCACTAGGTTTTAGAGAATCAGATAAAATGGCTTCAGGATCAAAAATTACCAAGCCCGTAAAGACATCTCTAGGAAAGATTGGAATGATGATTTGCTATGACTTGAGATTTCCAGAGATGTCACGTTCACTTGCAGCTGCTGGTTCTGAAGTTTTAGTTGCACCCTCTGCTTGGGTAAAGGGTGAATCAAAAGAAGAACATTGGATTACACTAAACAAAACACGTGCAATTGAGAATGGTTGTTATGTAATTGCACCTGATCAGGTTGGAAACATTTACTGTGGAAGAAGTTTGGTAGTTGATCCGTATGGAAAAATTTTACTTGACATGAAAAAGAAACAAGGAATAGGTTTTGCAAACATTGATTTGAAAAAAGTAAAACAAACACGCAAAGTTTTACCACTACTTAAAAACAGAAGAACAGATGTTTATCCTACTTTGAAGGCTTGATTCTGCTTTTACAGTTAAAGTTAGAGCATTGATTAGTCCACTTTTGATTTCGTGAATAACGAAAAATTATCATTGGCCATTTACAAATTTCACAGGGCTTCTTTGTTGCTCGAAGTCGTGCTTTTTGTAATAATGGAGATGATGCTTTACATCCACCATAAAAATTCGAACAACCCATGAATCGTTTTCTTGTTGTACGTGATCTAATTACCATCAATTCCCCAATCTTACATTCAGGACATTGCACTAGTCCATTTTTTGGAGAATTTGTTCCAAGAATCATGTATTTTTTGTTTTTTGAGGACCATGATAGGTATCCATTACCATCTAAATACTGAATAATTTCTTTTTTGAAAACATTAGTTTTAGACTTTGTAGTTTTTACAACATGTCTTGTAATATTTTTTATCTGAATTGTTTGTTGACTTTTCTTTGCTGGCATTTTCCTCTACTGAATTTACTAAAACAATTTTTATAGGGACTCCGGTCAGTGACATTTGTGGAAAAGGTTTGTGTTCTTGGTGCTGGTAGCACTAAATATGGAAAATTAGCCGATAGTATTGCTGATATTACCACTCAGGCTTCAGTTTCAGCCATAGATAGCGCAGGAATTGATCCAAAAGATATCAAAGCGTCCTACATCTCAAATGTCTTTGGAGTTGCAGATAAGCAGGTGCATATTGGACCTGTCTTGATGAGCAGATTAGGAATTCCAGATAGACCATCTTTAACAATAGAGTCTGCATGTGGAAGTGGCTCTGTATCTTTTAGGGAAGCTTACGCAAATATTGCAGCAGGATTTTATGATTGTCTTATTGCAACTGGTGTCGAAAAAGTAACACATACAGGAACTGAATGGACAACAACTTACTTTGCATACTGTTCAGACTTTTTCTATGAAGGTCAAGCAGGTGCATCATTTCCGGGATTGTTTGCATCAATGGCTCGAGCTTACTTGACAGAGTTTGATGCAACTGAAGAAGACTTTGCAAGAGTTGCAGTAAAGAATCACAATAATGGCACATTAAACCCAAAGGCTCACTTACAAAAGAAAATTACAGTTGATGATGTAATGAATTCTGCAGTAGTTGCAAGTCCTCTAAAACTTTATGATTGTTGTCCATTCTCTGACGGCGCAAGTTCTGTAATTTTATGTTCTGAAAAGTTTGCAAAAGAGCATGGTGGTGATTACATTGAAGTAATTGGTT
>JBHHZR010000059.1:0-3410 GCA_046758125.1 Candidatus Nitrosopumilus sp.
AACGAATCCACCAGTAACGAATCCACCAGTAACGAATCCACCAGTAACGAATCCAGAACAATTAACTATTGATGTCTCTACATTTGCTCTAATTGGAGCCCCTATTGCGGCTGCAGCAGCTGGAGTAATAATTGCAATTAAGAAAAAACAAACAAAATCTTCATCTGTCTTAGAAACTGTGGTTTCTAAATCTAAATCAAATTCTGATACTATTGACACTGAAACTATTTTTAGTGCAAGACCTGAAATGCGTGAAGATGATAAAGAAATTATAAAATTTATTTCTGAAAATGGTGGGCAAGCTTTAGAAAGTGAATTAAGAAAGAAATTCCTTCAGCCCAGAACTACAATGTGGAGAGCAGTAAAACGATTAGAAAGACAAGGAATTATTGAAATTACTAAAAAAGATTTGCAAAACTTGGTTAAATTAAAGAAAGAACTGGAGGAAGAGGAATGAAAACTATAGCTACATTTGGTTTATTGATTCTGGTCACAAGTATGGTTTTTGGAGGTATGACTAGTAATGTTTCTGCTCAGGACGATCCTGCAATTCTTCTAAAGATTGCAAAACGTGCACAAGATCAAATCCGCAACCAAATTACTCCAGATTCCCCAGATAAAGTCAAGAAATTATTTGAAGAGGGAAAACAAAAGGTAGGTGCATTAGAAAAAGCACTTAGAGATGATGATATGGAATCTGCAAAGGATAATTTCCTTTCAGCCATGAAAATCTTCAAACAAATCTCCAAATATTTAGCAACATCAAATACTGCATCTGATACTGCACATCAAGCTGAATCTACATCTATAAGGAATAATGTCAAAGATCCATCAAATGATCTTCAAAGATTACAAGTATACGTAAATAGTCTAAAAACAATTGTAAAAAAATATGACGCTGCAATTGATTTTTCTGAACTAGATGATTTGTTTTCTGAAGCAAGAAAACAAATTAGTGATCATCAATTTGAAAATGCATTAGAAACACTCCATGAAATCAAAGCATACATAATGAAAATAAATAAAGAACTTCGAGAAGAATCATCAAAACAAGAAACACAACGTGCTAAAGATTATGCTCAAAAATATCTAGAACAACTTGACAGATTAATTGAAAATGCCAAAAAACAAGGCGTTGCTGAGGAAATTATAGAAAAACTAGAAAAAGCTCGAGAAAATCTTTCTTCAGCAGATAATCCAAAAGAAATCGTTAAAGAAATTAGAAAAATTATGTCAATTAAGGATCAGTTTGAATTAATAAAGAATGATAGACTTGAATCTAGAGTTTTACAAGTTGAAAAAACTCTTCAAAGACTTTCCCAAGTTGATGAAGTAGATCCAGAAGATTTGACTAACGCAAAAGAAACACTTCAAAATATCAAACGCCATTTATCTGATGGTGAATTTGATGCAGCTAATGTACTTCTTAGAGATTTAGCTAACCAATTACAAGAAATTAAAAATTCTCTCTGATAGATTATATCATAAACTTCATATACATTTTCTAAACAGGATTGAACATGGCTTCTAAAACAATAACAGTTGGTGTAGGAATCCCAATGATTATTGTTGGTGCTTTAATGGCTTGGTTATGGGCTCCAATGGATGGAGAATTTCAAAACCAAGTAGAACTTGTTGGAAGTACCATTGGAATATTAGGAGTAGTATTTTTTATCTCAGGCTTGTTCTATTCAAAAGAACCTGTAATGCATTAGAAACTCATTGAATAAATAATGAAAAAAATTACTATTATTGCTTGAAAGTAAGATTATTTGAGATATTCACATCAGTTGAAGGTGAAGGTATTCTTTATGGAACAAAAACTCTCTTTGTAAGACTTGCAGGGTGCCCCTTTACTTGTTTTTATTGTGATACTAGAGAATCACTTCCACTTAATTCTGGTACAGAATATACAATTGATGAGGCAAACAAACTCATTGATTCTAATCTAAAAAACCAAACTTACAAAGTAAATTTTACTGGAGGTGATCCACTAATTCAACATGAGGCAGTTGCATTACTAGCAAAACACATTCAAGATAAAAAAATTCCTACATATCTTGAATCATCATGTTTTGATATTGAGAGATTCAATCATGTTTTACCATTTATTGATATTGTAAAAATAGAATTTAAAACAAAAGATTCTGATTTTGTAGATTCTCAACATTATGAGAAATTAATTGAGCATACAATGAAATGTCTTGAATCATCAATACAAGCAGAAAAAACAACCTACATCAAAATTGTAGTTAGCTCTAAAACACAATTAAATGAATTTACAGAATTGGTTAATCAAATTTTTAATACTATCTCTAAAGATGATATCGATGGATTTGTAATTCAACCAATCTATGGTGCTTCTGAACCATCGCTAGATCTTTTATTAAATCTGTATGATATAGTATATCCATATTATATTGATGTCAAAGTAGTTCCTCAATTACACAAGTTCATTGGTGCTCCATAAAATTCCCACCAGCGTAAAAATCTGATTAGGTTCAAATACTAGAAAAATTCTGTGAAAATATAAAATGGATAAAGAACGCGTAAAAAAACTCATTAGAGAATTAATAATTGAGGTTGGTGAAGATCCTACCAGAGAGGGATTACGAGAGACTCCAGAAAGAATAGCAAATATGTACAAAGAAATCTTTGGAGGATATGATTCTGATTCAGAGCTATCTATACAATTCTCAGAAGATTCTGATGTAGTTATTGCACGTGATATTCAATTTTATTCAATGTGTGAACACCATATGTTGCCCTTCTTTGGAAAAATCCACATTGCATACTCTCCAAATGGCAGAGTTTTTGGTATATCAAAACTTGTGAGATTGGTCGAAAAATATTCAAAAAGATTACAAATCCAAGAACGACTAACTAAGAATATAGCTGATGAGCTATATGCCCAAGGAGTAAAAGGTGTTGTAGTTTTAGCTGACGCAGAACATCTTTGCATGAAAATGCGTGGTGTTAGAAATGAAGCAACACTTTCATCATCAGCATTTAGAGGAATTTATGAAAATAAAGAAGAAAAAGAGAGCATTACAACACTCATAAGAAAACGTTCTTCAGACTCTTATTTCTAAGAACTACTGAAAAATTAAATAATCAATCTTTTTGACAATCAATATGGGAGCACACTCAAATGTTCACGTTCCAAAGGAATCTTGGCCTCATTGGACATGGTATGCAATTGAATTTGGAATCGTTCTTGCGATCTCCATGCTAGTATCTAGAGAAATCACCAATTCCTTTGAAGAGCTTACTCCGGAATTGCAAAACTATGTGTTTATGAGCATTGTTGGACTTATCTTTTTAGCATGGTATATTGGAATTAGAGGTTTCATTTTAAAAAAGAAAATTCTTCGAAATAGTTACTAGAATCATTTAAGATATTTTGTTTT
>JBHHZR010000060.1:0-3290 GCA_046758125.1 Candidatus Nitrosopumilus sp.
AGCTGGTACTCAATAAGACCAAGACGATAGATCTTCCACGTGTTTGATTGTCTATGACCAAGATGTCCTACTCCAAGGATTAGACAATCAATCCGGCTTCCAATTATTATCAAGTTTGATAGTATCCGTTCTTGATAAATGTCTCATGAAATAACAAATTACACATGAAAAAAACTTGCAAAAATTGTGGCAAAGATATCCTAAATGATTATGTCACTCATTGTTCTGACAGATGTATTTTTGAAAGCATAAGAAACAGCAAGAAATTTGGAAATCCTGATAATCCCCCTAGTTATTAGATATGTTCCGAGTATATTGGCACTAGTTAGTCTCTGTTTTTCATAAATTCACTCAGTCCTTGCTTGATAATTACTAAGAATTAATCAGAATTAATTATCTCACATTGTTCGATATTTGCTACTTGTCTGAGGTTTTTGTATTGCAGATAACTTACTTTGATTTTTGTGCCCTTGTGTGTGCCTCTAAATTTAACAAAAACAAGAACTTCGTCGTCGTCTTTCCATCTCTTTTCAGACATCTCCTTGCTTAATCACAGCAAAATTATGACATTATTGAACTATTAAAAAACTTACTTATGATTATGTGATTCAACAGATTATTTCCAAAATACAACATTGATCACTATTAATTCATAGATATTTTTTAAATTTAGAATTTCCCAAATTTGGGAAATTTTATACTCCAGATATTGTGATGATCGTTTTTATTGATAACTGTAAATCGACTAGATGTAACATGGAAATATCAAAGATCCTTGCAATATCAATAATTTCAATATCAATACTGTATTCAACACAGTTCTTTTTAGACGAGTCTGAATTTTCCTACATTTCAGGTTTGAGTTATGTAGTTATTCCAGGTGTTTTAGCTGTAATCTCAGCTTATGTTGCAGTAAAAGAATGGAAGAACAATACTCGAAACAAGATTGCAATGGTATTTTTTGCAATAGGTGCAGTTTGCCTGTTTACAGCAGAAGAAATATGGCAGATTTTTGAAATAGTTTTTGAGCAAGATCCATTCCCATCAATTGCTGATGTATTTTACATTATATCATATCCTTTTTTCATAGGATTTTTAATTCTGTTTGTAAAACCATTAAAATCCCACATTACAAAAAACATAATTTTATTTTCAATTGGAATTTCGCTTGTTTTCTTGATTCCAACACTGCATGTTTTGTTTGACTATTATCATGATGAACCATCTCTTGATATTGCTATAGGGATCACATATCCAATACTTGGCAGTCTTCTGTTATTTTTCACGCTGATTGGAATGATTTTTTTCATCAAGACAGGAAGAAATTATTTTTGGACACTGATATTTATTGGATTTTTGACAGAAATTATTGCTGACACACTATTTTTGTTCACCATAATTGATGATTCATATCACGACGGTCATATCTCTGATTTATTATTTTTAATCTCATATCTCTTTTTTATTGCAGGTATCGTATTGTATCTAAAGACGAAAAACACAGAATCCCACAACGAGACCTCAAAAATAACATTTGAAATCATCAGTAAATTTGCAATACCTCTAATTATCGGTACAGTATTCTCAGTTACTTCTGTATCTTTGGTTTATTCTTATTTTTATGGAAAAATGCTTTCGAATGAATCGCTATTAATTTTATTATTTATTATGTTATCTGTCATCATTGCAATATTTTCTATCATTATTTTTATGATCAACAAAAATGTGAATAGGTTTCTCTATGAGAAAACCAGAGCAATTGAAAACCAGATGAAGAATCTGAAAACAATGCTTGAAGAAAAAGACACTGCACTACAAGAGTCCTCAGAGTTTTCAGACATTGGTGAAAATCTATCTCAAATAGTACACGATCTGAGAAATCCTCTGACCATCATGAAAATCAGTCTTGATATGATTGAGCGGGATGCAGAAAAACGCGATGTTACAACCAGAGTGGAATCCATGAAAAAAGCAATACAACTAATGGATGAAGAAATAAGTGACATTCTAAACTATGTAAAAAAACCAATTGTTGAAAAAACTGAAACCAGTATTCTTGAGATACTCAACAGTTCGATTGCAAATATGGCTATTCCCAAAACCATATCCTTGCACCTTCCACTTAAAGATGAAAAGATTTGGTGTGATTCAACACGAATGGTACTGGTATTCATGAATCTCTTGACAAATGCAATTGATGCCATGGATAAAAAGGGAACAATAGCAATCAATGTCACACAAAACAAAAATAAAATAATGATAGGCTTTGAGAATTCAGGACCTGCAATCCCTTCAGATGTTATGGAAAAAATGTTTGAACCGTTGTTTACCACCAAAAAGAAAGGGACTGGGCTTGGTCTGTCAACGTGTCAGAAAATCATACGACAGCATGAAGGTACAATCAATGTCCAAAACAACCCTACAACATTTACCATTGAACTACCAAAGATTCACTGATAATCTATTTGAAAGATGTTTTCATAATCTTACTATGATTGTCCAAAACAAAAGATAAATTTGGAAATGATTTGGAAATTTCATTAAATAAAATAATGTTCTATATGATATATGGGCATGTTAAGATGTTCAGATTATGGATTTGTTTGTAAATTTGTAACTAAAGGATTTACTGAAAAAATAATTGATGAATTTAAAATACACATGGATGATGAGCATGGAATAGATTATTCTAAAGAAGCATTACAACTACTAATAGTAAGAAAGAATCAAGGAAAATTATCAAAAAATTAGTTCTTATAATTTAGATTTTCTATCTTGTAATAATAAATTATTTCTCTTCAATAATTTTTTGAATACTTTTTATTAATTTATCCTGATTGATATTGGGCTCGGTTGTCAAATAGATTAATTTTTGGTCTTCTAAAGGAATTGTTATTCTCTTGATTTTTTCATATTCTGCAACAGCAAATTTTCCTTTTCCTATAAAATCACAATACTTATCTCTTAATTTCCATGCGTCCATTGCATGTCTTAAGGATTCTTTTTGATAGTCAGGTTTAAGATAGTTGGATATTCCCTCTTTTTGTCCTCCAAACAATAACCGCCCTTCATAATCTAGAATAGTAACAAATCGGATTTTAGGATCAAGATTCTGTATGGATTCATAAATTTTGTAATATTTTTCAGATTCCAATAATCCTCTTACGGTAAAATCTGTTATAACCATTATACCAAATTAAACAGCATGTTTAACAATCAAAAAATAATTGCAAAAAATAGATACCAAACATTACTAACTGTGTAATCTATACAGGATTATTCAAAATACC
>JBHHZR010000061.1:0-3241 GCA_046758125.1 Candidatus Nitrosopumilus sp.
CAGCTAAAGAAGCTCCAAAGAAAGAGAAACCAGCTAAAGAAGCTCCAAAGAAAGAATCAAAAAAATAAATTCTTTTACAAAATTATAATTTTAAAAAAATATTTTATTCTAACTGGTACAAGTCTAATTGACAATTGATACTACAATCTGGTGTAGACCAATCAATTGTGTCTTCTTGCGGAATCATTCCTAATGGGTCATAGTTATCAAATTTTGTCATTCCTTGAACAGATGATAGCATTACAACTTTGGATTCTTCAGAAGTTGATGTCATATCTACTTGTGATCTACTCTCATTTAGAATTCCACTAGTAAGATTGGTAATTGAATTTAGCACTCCTACAGGAATATTACTTCCTCCAACTACGTATAGCATTGAGCGTTTTACTGCATTTGATGGAGTGTTTTCATAGAGCATTTTTAGTGAATCTCTAAGTGAATCTTCAATATGTTGTCCCTCTTTGCTTGTAGTGAGAATGTTTGTCTCAGAGATTTCTGATGAATCAAGTGATTCAACTACATGCATGATTGCAGAGTTTGCAATGTCATAACATGCTTTAGGACTCAAGTCTGGATTGCTCTCAAGTAAGGAATCGTTATCAAGAACAACTGTGCATTCAGAGTTTTCTCTAACTCTTTTTAGTGAAACTCCTGAATTGAAGATTCTCTCTTTTTCATACTTGAATGGCATTATTGCAAATGAAATCAATCCTTTGTCTGTCTCTTTACACATCTGAGAAATTACAGGTGCCATGGCTGAGCCTGCTTTTCCTGCCAAGTTACTCATCAATACTATTGTGGAATAATCTGAAATCTTTGATTTTATTTCCTCGGCAACATTGTAAGTTGAGCCTCTAATTAGTTGAACAGATGGATTTACTACTGAATCAGTTGATATATGAATAGATGGATTTTCAGATGAAAAATCATTTGCATCATTGCTAATTACTAGACAGTCAGAATTTAGAGAATCTTTAGCCTTGATTGCTAATTTTGAGCCTACGCCGCCTAAACCTATGACCAAAACTGGTTCTTTTACTTGAAAACTCATTTCAGATCTTATTCTCTAATTTAGATAAAAAACCTTCTTACGTTTTTTTAATCAAATTTTAGATCGAAAAAATTTAGCTTGCGATCCTTCCAAGAAGTGTATTTACAGTAACATCTGTGATTTCAACTGTATGAGATTGACCAATGTTGACTTCATCTCGAACAAAGATAGGCTTGTAAGCAAAGTTTCTTCCTTTGATGCCTTCGTCAGTCTTTTCATCAAATAGAACTTTGCCTGTCCATCCGATCCACTTTTGGTTGTTCTCCATTGAAATTTTGTTGATCTGCTCAAAAATTATCTTGCTTCTACGCTTTACTTCTGCAACATCAATTTGCTCCCATTCAGCAGCTTCTGTACCTGGTCTTGCACTGTATCTGGAGAGATTTACTACGTCTGGTCTTGTCTCGTCAAGCAAATCGACTGTTTTTTGAAAGTCTTCTTCTGTC
Source organism: Candidatus Nitrosopumilus sp. (assembly GCA_046758125.1). Taxonomy (GTDB): domain Archaea; phylum Thermoproteota; class Nitrososphaeria; order Nitrososphaerales; family Nitrosopumilaceae; genus Nitrosopumilus. Next base: position 1,498 of record JBHHZR010000061.1, read on the forward strand.
TCTGAAGGAAATCCAACTATGACATCAGTTGAAATGGCAAAGTCTGCAAATCTCTCTTTTACTTTTTTTACAATTTCCCTAAAAGTTCCAGCAGTGTGGCCCCTTTTCATATCATTGAGTACCTTGTTGCTGCCACTTTGTACTGGTATGTGAAGAAACTTGAAGACTCTGTCATTATCAAATGATTTTATCAGTTCATTTTTGATTCTTGGCATATACATTGGGTTCATCATTCCTACTCGAATCATAAAATCATCTGGAATCTCTGAAACTGCATTTACTAGTGATGGTAAGTCCGTTCCAATATCGAATCCATAACATCCGTTATCTGTAGATGTTAGCCACACTTCTTTGCATCCATCATTGATCTCAGTTTTAACTTGCCTTACAATATCTCCAAGTCTATAGCTTGAAAGATCCCCTTTGGATAACTTTGTCTGACAAAACGTACATTCACTCATACACCCACTTGCAATCTCTACTATCCCTACGATTGGATTTAGTCTAACCTTTGGTAGTCCAACCTTTGAAAGATCAGAGTCCTCTAATGCAATTTGTTTTTGTCCACTTAATGTAGAATCAATAACCTGTAGTGTCTTTCCAAGCGAGTTTGGTCCAAGAAGACTAGCATTTTCTGTAAATTTCTCAACAGTTTCTTTTTCTGCCTTTGGAAGGCATCCCGCAACTACCAGTGGTTTTGAATTTAGTGATTTTATTCTGTGAATCATCTTGTTTGCAGTTGCGTCTTTGACAGAACATGTAACTACTATATTTAGATCTGATTCTGATGAATCCTCAACCAGAGTATGTCCACCATTAAGAATTAATCCTGAAATCATCTCTGAATCTGCAAAACTTGCAGAGCATCCATAAGATTCTACGAAAATCTTTGCCATGTTTTATCCAAACAAAGAATCAATTTCTTTGTTAGTCATTAATTTCTTTGAAACAACTAACTCTCTAATTGTCTTTCCAGTCTTTAGTGATTCTTTGAAGAGCTCAGCAGATTTTAGATACCCAATTTTTGGAGTTAGTAATGTAACAATTACTGGACTATTTTCAATATCATCTCTCAACTTGTCTTTATTTGCAGATAGTCCATCAATTAGATTTGCAGAAAAAATTGGTAAGAAATTTTTTAGCATGTCTGTTGATTCTAGCATGCACTTTAGCATACCTGGTAACATTACATTCAATTCAAACTGTCCACTTTGTGCTGCATATGAAACTGCAGTATCATTTCCAATTATGTTAAAACAAATCATATTCATGCATTCAGCTAAAGATGGATTTACCTTTCCAGGCATAATGGATGAACCTGCGTGTACTGCAGGAATACCTAATTCTGCTAATCCTGCTATTGGACCTGATGCCATTAGTCTGATATCATTTGCAAGTTTTCCTATTTCTAGGGCCAAATTTCGTAATGAACCTGAAAGGTTTGCTACTGCAAACTTGCTTTGTAAACTATGTTGCATATCTTTTTCAGGTTTTAGTGAAAGTTTAGAAATTTTCCCAAGTTCAGCTATTGCAATCTTCCTGTAACCTCTTGGTGTATTTGCACCAGTACCTACAGCAGTTCCTCCAAGTGCAACATTTTGTAATTCTTTTTGTGATGCAATAATTTCATTTCTCGCTTTGGTAATTGATGTTACATATGCTGCAAACTCACTACCCAATGTTACTGGTAATGCATCCATTAGATGTGTTCTTCCAATTTTCTTAAATGATGAAAATTGTTTTG
>JBHHZR010000062.1:0-3101 GCA_046758125.1 Candidatus Nitrosopumilus sp.
CTGGTAAGACCTTTGTAAGTTTCAGTGGTTCAAACATGACGTTTGAAGGTGTAGAAGTGCAAGCACAAACACAACAAGCACCACCGCCCCCCCCACCACCAAAACCAACTGAAGGTACACTTCCAAAAGAAACTGTACAAGCACAACAAGCTAGCGCAAATGAAGGAAAATCAAGAAAACAGCAACTAGAAGAATACGAGAATGATTACTTGCAAAGAATCGAACAAGAAAGAATAGCACAAGAAAAAGCCTATCAAGAAGCTGTTGCAGCTGAAGCACAAAGAAGAGCTTCAGAAACTCGCGGTACATTACCAAAAGGTTTTGAACCAACACCTGCACCAGAACCTGAAGCACCAAAACAATCAAAGGGCACACTTCCAAAAGGTTTCTAGTCTTTCTACAACCTTTTCTTTTACTTTATTTTTAATTTGACTTTAAGAAATCTTCTAGAACTTGTTTTGAATGTCCAGCAGGTTTTACCTTTGGATAAATTTTGAAAATCATCCCTTTCTTATCTACAAGAAAAGTACTTCTCATAACTCCCATGTATTCTCTGCCCATGAATTTTTTCTTGCCCCAAACACCAAACATCTTTGAGACCTGCTTATCCACATCTGCTAAAAGTAGATATTTTATTCCCATTTTTTCACAGAATTTTTTATGAGAGTCTACATCATCAGGACTAATCCCAACAATTTCAATTCCTTCTTTTTGAAATTTCTTGTAATCTCTTGAAAACTCATCAGCTTCTGTAGTACATCCTGGAGTGAAATCTTTTGGATAAAAGTAGATGGCATGTTTTTTGCCTTTAAAATCAGTCGATTTCACCAAGTTACCATTTGCATCATTTATCTCAAATTTTGGAACTTTGTCTCCTTCAGAAATCATATAATCTGAAATTCATTTACCCATAATTAATTACTTTTTGACGTGCAATGATCAGAAATTTGGTCCGAATCTTTTATATGGAAATTGGCGGGGCTGTTGCTTAATGGTTAATCCAAGAGCATATCTGGCTGAAGCAATCGCAACTTATGGATTGGTATTTTTTGGTCCCCTTTCAGTCATCTTGGCTATTGCCTCATTTGGCGAAGAGCTAACAACTCAATCTGTCTTGTTTATCTCTCTCGCACATGGTGGAGCCATTGGTTTGATGGTCTATACATTTGGACATGTATCTGGTGCCCACATTAATCCTGCAGTTACTATTCCGATGATGATTACAAGAAAGATTGGAATTGCAGATGGTATTGGGTATATTATTTCGCAATTAATTGGTGCAGTAGCAGCAGCTGCTACTCTTAAAGCAATTTTGCCTGAACTTGGAGCCAAAGTAAACTTTGCAACTCAAGGTGGTCCAAGTGATTTAATTAATAATAGTGTTAGTTCTGGATTTGCAGTAGAGGCCGTTTTGACATTCTTCTTAGTAACTGTCATCTTTATGACTGCAGTTCATAAGAAAGCATCTGCAGGGTTGCATGGATTTTCCATTGGTGGAATAATCTTTTTGATACATATTGTTGGTGTTCCGCTAACAGGAGCATCAGTGAATCCTGCAAGAACATTTGGTCCTGCATTGATCTCAGGATTCTGGGAATTCCATTGGTTATATTGGGCAGCCCCAATCTTAGGTGGAATTATTGCAGGTTTGATAATGAACTATGTCTTTGTAAAAAAGGCAGAAAATGAAGCATAAATCCTAACACTTTTAAAAATTTGAAACTGCTTTTGCTACATGAGTTCAGTTGATGATATTTCAAGTATGTTTAATTCTGAATCTGAAAAATTAACAAATCTAATCAATTCTGCATCAAAACCTGACTCATTAATACATGAAATTGTTGAAACCTACTATCAAATAATGAACGTGTCTTCAATGATTACAATGTTAAAACAACAACTCAATGAAAATGAACATAAAATATTGCTGGAAAAAATCTCAAAAACTGAAAAAATGATTTCTGAGAAGTTCAATTCCCATATTCATCCTCAAATAATGGATAACCTAACAAAATCAATTCAAGAAACCACCCAGAATTTACAATCCAATTATTCTGCAGAGAAATCAAAAAAAGAAATTGAAACTGAAGCAAAACTCTACGAAGAATTGCGCCAAACATTAAGCACCAAAGAGTTTGTGCAACAATACGACCAAGGATTATCAAATGATTGAAGAGATTGCAAGAAATCTAGTTACGTTAAAAAAAGAATTTGCAAAAATCTATGATGGTAAAAGTCACATTCAAGAAGTAATTCCTATCTCAAAATCTGATTTATTTCCAATAGAACAAAATGATTTAGAATTATTACACAAGTTTGCAACAACAAATCCTATTTACTACAATTCTTTTAAAAAAACAATTGGAGGAATTCCCTGTGTTATTTATGAAGGTGATATTAACAAATATTGGTTAAACAGCATTCAATATGGTTCAAGTCATGCCCCTTTTTCTCCAACTTGGATAATGTCAGCATATGTAGGAGTATTGTTTGCAAAAGAACTTGAATACAAACAAGTAATTGATATTGGTTCTGGAGATGGGCGAATTGCCTTTTGTGCTAAAGTTTTAGGTTTAGAATCATACAGCATAGAAATTGATAACATGTTAATTGATTTACAAAAAACTCTGACATTTCTTGATTTTCATCCATTTTGTTCTGATGCAACAACCTTTGATTATTCTTCATTAGATCTAACAAAGCCGATCTTTTTTATTGGCGGTCTTGCACAAATGGGAGGAGAAGCATTAGCGTCTGGTGTTTTTGAGAAAATTGGTTGCATAAATGAATTATTGAAAAATTCTGGTTGGGTATTTGCAGGAACATATTCTCAAAAATATACACAAGATCCTAAAAATGAGGCAGGATGGGGTACATTAATTGAGAAAAACAATCTAAAATCTATTCAAACAATTTTGTTGCCAACTGTTTGGACATTTCGTGAATCAGATGAAACTCCATACGTTTTTGCACAACCAATCTAAGAAATCGCAATCCAAATTAATAGTGAATCTGCAAAACTCTTCGGACTCGTTGCACAGCATGGATAGTGCGAACGCTTGCGGAGCGTTAGGTCGTCGGTTCGAATCCGACCGAGCCCG
>JBHHZR010000063.1:0-3060 GCA_046758125.1 Candidatus Nitrosopumilus sp.
TAAAGATAGACACACATGTGGAAAGTGTGGACTAACAGAATTTAATCAATAAAAAAATTTCAAAAAATTGTTATAGTGTTTAGTATAATTTTTTTCTGTGAATTTTAGAACTTTTTTCTTCTAATTGTTCAATTTTTGAGATAAACTTTGGATCTAGTTTAATTTTTGAAAGAGATTCTGCAGATAATTTTACAGTGTTCGCATCTAAAGAGATGTTTGTTTTAGGAAGATCTCTATCGGACCAAAATTTCATTACTTTGTCTTCTAGTTTATAATCACGAAAACCAGCAGGAAATTTTTTTGTAATGTGATTTAATAATGTACGATCTTTGAAAACAACTCGGGGTTCAAATAATCTAGTTTCATCACTGTAAACATTTTCAAACAAACTTCCAGAAATTTCATCAGAAAGAAGTTCCATCTTTGAGATTTTTCTCATCAATTCTAGAAAGTGTAAAAATTCATGCGCCAAAATTGCATGAATTGTTCCTTTAAGCCCATAAGCAACCAAAGGAGCAGAAATTTGGATGACAACCTGAAATTTTTCTTCAAATACTAGAGGGATAGTTCTTGCAAACAAGATTCCATATTCATAAGAATGGGGGTCGGGGGTCGAGATTACAAGAGATGGTTCTACATATGCAACAGGATATCTAATGCCAGATGCTTTTTCAATTCTATTTATTCCTGCAACGGTAATTGGGAAACGCTTTATCGTAAGATCATATACATCATCTGGAATTAGACCTTTAGTATGTGCATCTTTAAAACGTACTAGTGGATCCAATATTTTTCCTCGTTGGTTTTGAATGTAAAAAGGTTGATTTGATTAGGATCTAGGTTTTCCAGCTTTCTTTTTTCTGCGGGTTTCAGCTCTTTGATCAGCATGTCTTTGATGTTTCCCTTTCTTTCTCATTGGCATATAATTTCACAATATTTAGTGTTAGTTAATTGTTATCATATTAGCATAGTTTGACAAGATGTTCTTTGATCACTAATAGTTTTTTGAACCTAATTCCAACAACCTTGAATCAGTGAATCTAGGAAACAATGTCATAATTGGATTAATGAAGGCATGAAACTAATGGTTCAATACCGCAACAAAGTTTAGAGATTCAAACTCATAATCTTGTATAGGATGATGTAAAAAATTAAATTAATTTAACATGCTTTTTGTATTCTCGATAGCGATTACGAATGGTTACTCCTGTTATTCCAGAAACTCTTGAAATTTTTTGTTGGGATAAATTTACGCCGGTTTTGATACCTGCCATGTAAATTATGGTAGCAGCAACTGCATCTGGTTTTTTCCTGCAATTAGTTTTTTCTCTTTTAGAGTATCAAAAATGTTTACAGCTTCTCGTTTTGTGTTCTCAGGGATCTCTAAATTATTTGCAATCTTTACAATACATTTGATTGGATCTGGCACAAATACAGTCAACTGAAGATTTTGAAACAACATCCTATAGTTTTTGGCAATAGACCCCCTCTTTTCTTGAAGATTATTTGAAATATCCATAATTGTTCGTGTGACATCCATTTCTATGCATGCTACATACACACAGGCCCCTACTACTCCTTTGATGCTCCTACCACGAACTAATTGAGCCCTAACAGCTTTTCTATAGAGATAAGCAGATCTTTCCATAACTGCGTCTGTAAGGGATAATTTTTCTTTTAATTTTTCCATTTCCAATAAGGCAACTCTTAGATTTCGCTCAGGAGAATTTTTTGCTTTACTTCTTGCATCCCACAATCTCATCCTCTTCATCGTCTGTTTCATTTTGTAATCTATTGGTTTGCCAGTGGAGTCGTGATTGAATTTACCAACAACTGTTGACAATCCCATATCATGAAGTCTGAGAGATGTTCTACTGCCTCCATGTAAAGTAAATACATCATCTGAAAACATATCGTCATCTTTTTTATCTTGTAAAATATTGTCTTTCAAAACTGTACCACAATTTTGACAAAATGTTTCTCCTATTTCAAAATCAGTAATTATAATACTGTCTATGCATGAAGAATTTTTCTCTTTATCGGAGTCAAGTTTTTGAACTATAGGTACCCTAACCATATAAAAAATCTAGATAGTAATCATTCAAAACCAAGCATCTATCCTTTGACCAATGCCCATCGACACTCTTGTTCTCCCGATGTTTTCTTTGTAGATTACTATCTTGAATGATTTCACCCTCATGAAATAAAAACTACATTTTTGAAATATGGATATTTGTTTAGTTTTTACATTATTATTGGATAATTTTGAGAATATTGGTGATAGAATTGTGGATCATGTTTTATCTAATGAGTGCGTAATAACATCAAGAAGCTGACACGTTAACCTATTGTCATATAGAGTTTCCATCGTGTTACTGGTGTATGCATACAAGCGACATCATGTAGAGGATGAGTGTAGTTGGCTTCTTGATTTTTACCACAAATCCTAGTCTTTTTTGTCACAACCGGAATAGTTGTCTGATATGTATCTGCAAAACATCCCATCTATCAATTTAAAGAACGGACACTTTTCTTCATACATGATTTAGCTACGTCATCGTAACTAAAAGAATTAAAAAAGAAAAAAATCACACTAATTTCTTGTTTGTGTGAATGTTGAGATCCATGATTGTAGAATATTTTTATTCAAATCAGTAAAAGCACTTGCACTATTGTTCCATGTCTGGATGTTTTTTTGGATTGCACTAGTTGTTGCTTGAGTAATCTGATTTTGTACAGATTTTGCTTTGATAATTTGCTTGTTTGTATCTGCAATGGCAGTTTTTGCTGCCTCTGGAATGTCAGTGTTAATTCCAGTCTTTTTTGCAAATTCTTGTTGCAAAGAGATTGCAGAACTAATTGCAGTTTTCCAAGCTTTATACCATTCTGATTGAATATCTGTAAATGATTGTAGGTTTTGTGGAATAGAATCTACTACATTTTCAAAATATTTTTCTACATTTTGTTTGTATATATCAAAGAAATTCTCTGACGTTTGAGTTGGTTTCTCTGACGTTTGAGTTGGTTTCTCTGACGTTTGAGTTGGTTTCTCTGACGTTT
>JBHHZR010000064.1:0-2752 GCA_046758125.1 Candidatus Nitrosopumilus sp.
GACTGTATCATCTGATCTACAAAATGGTCAAGAATCGATGGTTTCTACACGGCCATGTTTTTTCAAAAAATAACCTAAATTATGAGTATTTCTACATGGATATTTACTATCGATTATCTGAAGAAAAGAAACGACAGATGTATCTGGATGCAGAATTTTACTTGACACTCTCTGATTTTGAAACAGTTGAAAAAAACATCAAGGAATTAACTACAAAGAATACTCAACTAGAAGAAAAGTTCAATGATTTACTTCAATACCTGAGAACAAATAATATAAGTGCCAACCCTTTGAGCTATCTATAATTCATTATTAACATCAAAAAATTATTTTATTATATGATTAAGAAAAAAATCAAAAGAATTCTAGTATTATTAGATGGTTCACAAAATGCACAACGTGGTCTTGATTATGCAATTGCTATTGCAAAGCAATCTCATGCAACATTGACCGGTTTGCATGCTATTTCATTTTATTCAATGGGATTCCAACCTTTCTTTTCAATATGGAAATAGGTGATGCTGTATTTTATCAAAAACCTGCTGGAAATTTTTGCATAGAGGATTCTTTTCCAAATGGAACACCAGATAGAAGACAAATGATTCTAATTGCAACTGGAACTGGTCTTGCACCGTTTATGAGTTATATTTTACATTTAAGAAACATTGGAACAAAAAAGAAGATAGTATTGATTCATGGTGCAAGACATCCTTTAGAACTTGGATATCGAGAGATTCTAGAAAAACTTGAAGGAGAATCAAATAATTCTTGGAATTTTAGATATTTTCCAACTATTAGTCATCCTGAAGATCCTTTAAACAAAGGCTGGACTGGATTTACAGGATGAGTTCAGAAATTTATCCAAGGTATTGATAAGCATCAATCACAATTAGAAACATTGCTAGACCAGCAAATCATTCCTACAAATTCGATGTTTTATCTGTGTGGCAAAAAAGATATGATTGATGATGTCGTTTTATTGTTAAAACCAATTAATTTTCTAACTACTAAAAATAGAAGAATCGATGGATCATTTGACGTAGAGTATGAATTATACGGATTGTAAAAATTACCTTTTCATTCGTGGTCAATATTTGCTAAGCAGTATTTGGCACGCAAACCAACACAATTCCCTTAAAAAATACCCTTAAAATCATCAAGGTAGCGTGACCATTGGCTGATGTTTCTTAAAAATAACTTGTACCAAGGTACGTCTTACATGCCTATGATTTATCATATATTGTAGTTTTTTTCTTTATGTAAGAAACCAAGAAAGGGTATTGGATTAGCAAAGAGAATAACACAACACCAAAAGTAATTGTTTGTAAAATTTGTTTAAAATCACTCTCAGGAATGGTAGAAACTAGTGCTACAGATAAAGCCCCTTTCATCCCTCCAATCACTACAACATTTTGCCATTTTAACGAAATTTTTTCATTGGTGTATCTACTAATCAATCCTAAAATTGGATATGTTGAAATTGCTCTTGAGGCCAACACTGCCAGAAAGGCAACTAAAATCAAGGGCAACAACGATGCAATTGACAGCATGTTCATGCTCAAGCCAAGATACAGGAATGCTATCGAGTTTGCAAAAAATGCAATCATTTTCCAAAAATCATAACTGGCCAATCTAGATTTTTCGCTAACTGTTGTTTCGTGTTTAGTAGTAACATTTCCAAAATAAAGTCCAGCTACTGCAACCGCAATCAATCCTGAAACGCCTAATGAATTTGCTACTGCAACTGAACCAAAAACCAAAGCTAATGTTAATCCTGTTTCAGAAAATTTATCATCAATTAATGCATGAAGACGTCTTGTGATCTCTGCAAACAACAAACCTACCGCAATACCTCCTAAAAATTCTATCAGAAAAGTTTCAATATTTTCAAAAATATTTATTTGATTTCCAAAGTTTGTTAAATCTAAAAATTCAGAACCTGAAATAAAAGCAATAGACACAATTGCTGAAAAAAGTATAATTCCAGTTGCATCATTGAAGCTAGCTTCTGCTTGCATTAGTGTGGAAATTGTTTTTGGAACTCTAATCCTTCTGAATATTTCAATTACGATTGCCGCATCAGTGGGCGCAATTAAAGCTGCAAAAGCATATGCTAAAAGAGGAGGAATATCTATCAATTTTTCTAAAATAAATCCTCCTGCTAATGTGGCCAATACGGTTCCTATGGTTGCAAGTAATAGTGCAGATATTCGTATTTCTTTGAAGTCCGTGTGATTAATTTTCATCATTGCTTCAAATATCAAAGGAGGAATTACAAAAAATAGAATTAGTTCGGGAGTAAATTGTATTTCTGATAAATCAATTGGCATAAATTCTAAAAAGGACGACAACGAAATCAAGATTCCAATTATTACCAGAATTATTGTAAAGGGTATTTTGATTTTAGAAGAAATAAGTGACGCAGTAAAGATCATTCCTAAAAAAATTAAAATTAATAATTCAAAATGAGCTAGATCTTTTGGAATTAAATCTTCCATGGATAAAGAACTAAATCTAAACTCCTCTTAATGTTTTTAATTATTAACGTATTAGAACTCTAGTTTCCATTTCTCAACTAGTTGAATAATTACCATATTTCCCCTTCAGAGCATAATTAGATTTGATGGTATTACTTAATTCAAAGATCCTTCCTAAAAATATTGTATGTAAAGAGAATCAATTAGAATGTCCATCTGTAGTTTCCCTAAACAATACTAAGTACCTATTCTGCACACTTTGCCGATTTTAATGA
>JBHHZR010000065.1:0-2575 GCA_046758125.1 Candidatus Nitrosopumilus sp.
GTATTCATTCCAGCTCCCATATTTTTTATTTTTATTTTAGCTTCTTCAGACATTTTATCCATTGACCATGGAGGATCCCAGACAATATCGATATTGACATTGTTTACTCCAGGTACTTTTTTGACAAACCTTGTTGCATCTGAAACCAAAGTCTCATGAAGTGGACAACCTTGAGTAGTCATTGTCATTTTGATATTAACATCGTTGTTTTCTGCAACATCGATTCCATAGATTAATCCCATCTCTACAATGTTTAGAGGAACCTCAGGATCCATGCATTGTTTTAAAGAATCCTTTATTGCTTGTGTAGAAACAGTACTCATATTGAAAAATGCAGTCTGAAAAACAATAAAAACCTTAACTCTTTGTAGGCGAATAATATTATTGCCCAGATTCATGCAATGAAGAATGTTTAACTGTTCCAATTCAGGAGGGATTGTTGAAAAGCACATCAAGTTCTAACGCAGTAAAAATCTTGAATTTTTTATAATATGAAATGATTACTGATGTAGATGTAGACAAAACCCTGGTATACTTCAAAATTATGATAAAGTTATTGTGTTACATAACGAATATGTGACAAAAAAGAAATTTGATGCCATTACAAGTCATCCAAATGTAGTTTATCTGTATCTAAACGCATTATATGCAGAAGTAGAATCAAACTATGAAACCAACACTATCACTTTGAAGAGAGGTCATAATTATCCTGAAGAGGATATTAGAAATGGATTTGATTGGGAATATGATAATTTTCCAATGGAATATTATACTCAATGTGAAGAGTGGTAATTTTATCTAATAAACAATGGATGGATGCTTAACTATTATCCTGAATCTTCACCATTAATGTATGATCGAGAATTTTTCAAAAAAATAAAGGATTTTTAAAATTATTTTTTACGTTTGCTTGGTTTTAATCTATCTTTATGAACATCTTTTAGAGTTATTGTTTGAGCTGTTTCGTTAATTGTAACTTCAAATTTTTCAAAAAAATCTTTTCTACCTAGAATGACATATTCTGGTACATGTTCACCTGATTCATGTGACATTACATCTGCATTGATCATTCCAACAATCACTGGCCGTTTTCCTTTAATTGGAATCTCTACATGAACTTTAGTTTGATACACATTTGTAATTCCTGCAATTGTGAGAATTTTATTATCTGATTCATCAACATCTAATCTCAAAGCTTGTGCTATTTCCAATGGTATGAAAGATACATCAGCGCCTGAATCTACTAATGCAAGCATTCTGATCTCTCTATTGTTTTCGTCTTTTCTTTCTGAAAATCTTCTAAATGTAACTTCAATTACTGGTTTCTTAACGATGACTGGTTCTCCTTGTTCGTTCCAACGTGGAATCACTTTGTATTTGAAAACTAATTTGTCTGCTTGCCTACCAAGATCTACCATTAAGTGAGAACTCAATTTCTAATTAATAATAATTTCATTAACTCTTAGAGAATGAACGTATCGACTTCGCCTTTCTGTGGAATTTTTTGATAAAGTGGCGTTCTAATCACCCCAGTCTTTGCTACATCATCATATACTTCTGACAAAGTTTTTCCTACTGCAATCACTTTTTTATCTAGAATTGCTACCCACTTTCCTTGATATTGGGTAAAATCTTCTGATTCTAAAATTTGAGATTCTACGGAAGCCAACTGATTATACCTTACAAAATATGCATATAAAATTGTGTTTTTTCAGGCATACAAACGGGGGATCTTTTGACCTTAAATACTGAATCATATCCAAATTGATTCAGTCTTAAAATACTTGAAAAATCAAATCGAACCATGACAAAGAAACAATTTTGTGAATATTGTCCTGAAGATAGATGTCTTTTAGATTGTAAAATTTGCAATCCAAAATAACTAAAAATAACAAATGCATTTGTTAACAAAAATTCAAAATTATTTCTAATATACCGTAATTTCAAAACTTGTCAAATCCAAGCGATCCATGCCTATAATATCTTGTAAACTAAAACTACATTATATAATTAAATCTTATATGAAAAATATGAGTAAAAAAGAAGATTACAACATTCTAATCAAAAAGGACGGTCAATTCTATGTAGGTTATTGTTTGGAAATACCTCAAGCCAGAGGTCAAGGCGATACAAAACAAGAGGCAATTACAGATACCAAAAAGGCAATACGATTATGCAAATCATATCTTAAAAACCAAAAGAAGGCTATGGCATCAAAATTAATTACCGTCTCACTTTGAGCCTTCCTGCAACTGGCTACATAGAAGTTCTCAAGGCATTACAAAAAAAGCTTCTATTCTACACATCAATTAGTCCTATCATAATAGAAAACGGTGACGTGTTATGGACTTCAATTCCTAGAAGGAAAGAACTCGGCAAAGGATTGATATTAAAAATAATCTCTGATTGTGGATTGACAAAAAAAGAATTTATCCAACTGCTTTAATGTATAGATTTAACAGAGTCACTAATACGTGACAAATCAAAGAATTGCTTCAAATAATTTTGGAATAGACTCCTCATATGGTGGTTTTGCGACTCCTTTCTCAGTAATAATTCCTGAGATTAGCTCAGG
>JBHHZR010000066.1:0-2404 GCA_046758125.1 Candidatus Nitrosopumilus sp.
TATGTATTTAATGGAAAAACTGGGAGAAAGTATTATGAGCGTAGTAATAGGTCAAAAAGCACCAAATTTTGGGGTATCAGAATGGGTACAAGGTGCTCCAACAAATTTTGATCAAGAAAAAGATCATATTGTATTATTGGAGGTCTTTCAGGTAAATTGTCCAGGATGTTTTATGCATGCAATCCCAGAAGCAATTAATATCTATAACAAGTACAAAGACGAAGGAGTTCGAGTGATTGGACTTGCAACAGCTTTTGAAGATTTTGATAAAAATACAGTGGATAATCTGAAAATGTTAGCAGAAACAGGCAAAGTAATTGGGGAAACAAAAAGTGCACTATCAATGTATGGGCAATTGCAAGAAGGAGATAAACTACCATACAAAATTCCATTTCCGTTAGGAATGGACAAACTCACAAAAACTACAGGAGAGATAAGCCAAGAAAAAATTATGGAGTTTATCTACCCACAAATTCCTGAATTTGATTCACAGCCAGAAGAATACAAAAAACAAATCATTCAAAGAGTCAAAGATTACATGAAATCAAAGGAATATTCAGCTGAAACATTTGAGAAATTTGCTCTACAAGGAACACCATCTATGATTTTAGTTGATAGGAAAGGAATTCTCAGAGATGTCTCATTTGGACAATCAGGACATGTTGAAGCGATGATTCAAAAATTACTTAATGAGAATTAAATCAACGTATTAAAATTACAGATATTGACAAAGCAATAACAATTACAAATCCACCAATTAGAGCAATTTTTGAATTATCCATACTTGTTAATTTTGTTAGCCTTGTTTTGATAGATTTTTGCATTTTCCATATCATCTAATTCGTTTAAGTAAATATCTGCAAGTTGTTGAAGTGGATAAAAATCATTTGGGTTGAGTTTGGAAATTTTTTCTAGGCATTCAATCTTTTTTGCAGTATTAGATATTTCTACATAGCATTTATACAGTTCAAGAAGAATATGTGAATTTTTGGGTTCAGCATCTAATCTTTTTTCTAAAAGTAAGATTCTGTCATATGTTTTTTGAAGAGACTCTGAATTTGGAGAATTTTGTTTTATTTCTATGCTTTTTTTGATTTTATCTAAAAGCCCATTTGCCAAACCTCATAATCAAAACTACAGGCGCTACAAAATACATTCCAATATTTAGTAGAATCAAACTAATTCCATAACCAAAAACTTCAGTTTCAGAATCCATATCCACATAATTTAAAATTGAAAGAGAAGCAATCATAGGAGTAATTCCAATCTTGATCATTTCTTTGAATGCAGGATTTTCACGTTCATAATCTGCTACAGTAGGACTAAATGAATAGTAGATTTTATTGAATAAACTCATGAAATTAGTACCTAACTCTGTTTGTAGTAGCTTGGTGTCTCTTAGCTCTCTGAGTTGTTGTACTTGTGGTGCAAGTTCGGAACCAAATGTTGCAGTTGCAATCAGACAACCACCGTCATTTGTTTTAACAGGATCGGATTCCGGTATTTCACTAGTTCCAGCAAATGTCTCAGTTCCAATTATGTCAATTTTATTATTTCCAATTCCTGTAAAGTTTAGAGTAACAAATGATATTTTATCATTGGATTTTATTTTTGGATCATATTGCACATCATTTAGATAAAAGGTAAAATTTCCACTGAGTAGATCTTGAGGAATTGTCAGTTCACCTAAATTATTGTCTAGACCACTAGTAACAAAAAGAGTCAAGCGTTTTTCATCTTTATCAAATTCATGATCTATGACATCAAAATTTGAAACAGATACAACTTCAAATGTATATCCTCCTGTTTCGATATCGAGTCGATTTACTAGACCAGTTGCATCAGATAGTTGACCAAATGCAGGTGAAGTTATTAAAAGTAGAAGTAATGGGATGGATAAAGATACTTTCAACTTATGCAGCTTGAGCTATTCTTTTGTTTAATTCTTTATCTTGAGCAATTCTTGGATGTTCCGGATCTGCCAAGATAACTTCAAACCAATAGTGTTTGCCAT
This sequence comes from Candidatus Nitrosopumilus sp., assembly GCA_046758125.1. Classification (GTDB taxonomy): domain Archaea; phylum Thermoproteota; class Nitrososphaeria; order Nitrososphaerales; family Nitrosopumilaceae; genus Nitrosopumilus. The sequence goes on from JBHHZR010000066.1 coordinate 2,015, forward strand.
CTTTGTAGACAAAGTAAGAACCCAAAATTTTCATGTTTGGATATCTCTCAGTAACTCTTCTTTCAGCAACTGTCTTCATGCTGTCATCTGCCTTGATTCTGGTAACACCAAGGTGTTTTGGTCGTCTTCCACCAGTAGGTCTTTGTTTTCTCATACCACCAGTTCCAACTCTCATTCTAACAACAATAATGCCTTGTTTTGCCTTGTAACCTAATCTTCTAGCTCTTTGTATTCGGCTTGGTTTTTCGATTCTAGTAATAGCATTTTGTTTACGCCATCCAACTATTCGTTCACGTATCTCAGGAGCATTTTGGTTCCAGAGTCTGATCCATATCTTGTCTTGATGACTAGGCATATCGGGCATAGTAAAATCCCCTTTAATAACTGTAA
>JBHHZR010000067.1:0-2383 GCA_046758125.1 Candidatus Nitrosopumilus sp.
CTGAATCAAATAATGATGAAAAATCACAATCAACTGAATCAAATAATGATGAAAAATCACAATCAACTGAATCAATCGATGAAGAATTATCAGAACTCTTGGAATTAGAAAAACAAAAAGTATCAGAATATGAAGAGAAATTAAAACTTGCTTTAGCAGATTTTCAGAATCTTAATCGAAAAACACAATCAGATATAGAAAATGGAGTTAATGCAAAAGTTAATGAATTTATTTTAGATTTTTTAAAAATATATGATGATTTTGTTAGAGCAAAAGAAGTTTTTTCTGAAAACCAAATTAATACAGAAGGTTTAGATTCAATTTTGAAAAATATGGATTCATTGTTAAAAAAATATAATGTAACTCCAATTGATGCGTTAGGTGAAATTTTTAATCCAAACTATCATGAAGCAATATCAATTATTCCTGATCCTGATTTGGATGATAACACAATTACAAAAGAGATCAGGAAGGGATATATTTCTCATCAGAGGGTTATAAGACCAACACTAGTAGAAATTTCAAAAAAAGGAGAATAAAAAATGGCTAAAGTTATTGGGATTGATTTAGGAACAAGTAATTCTGCTGCGGCAGTTGTAATGGGTGGAAAACCAACGATTATTCCAGCTGCAGAAGGAGCAACTGTAGGAGGAAAAGCATTTCCGTCAGTCGTGGCATTTTCTAAAGAAGGGGAGCTTTTAGTTGGAGAACCTGCACGAAGACAAGCAGTAACTAATCCTGACAATACTATAGTTGCTGCTAAAAGAAAAATGGGCTCTGATCATATTTTTAAAATTCACGACAAAGAATACAAACCTCAACAAATTTCAGCATTTATTCTACAGAAAATCAAAAAAGATGCAGAGGCATTTGTTGGCGAATCTGTAGAAAAAGCAGTAATTACCGTTCCTGCATATTTTGATGATAATCAACGTCAAGCAACTAAAGATGCAGGAACAATTGCAGGTCTTGATGTTGTTAGGATTATCAACGAACCAACAGCAGCATCTTTGGCATTTGGATTAGATAAAGCAAAAGAAGACATGAAAATTCTTGTTTTTGATTTTGGTGGAGGTACATTAGATGTTACTATTATGGAAATGGGTGGTGGTGTTTTTGAAGTAATGAGTACATCGGGAGATACTCAATTAGGAGGTACTGATATGGATAAAGTTCTAATTGATTACATTGTAGATGAATTCAAGAAAAAAGAAGGAACGGATCTTTCTCAAGATACAACTGCAATTACAAGAATTAGAGAAGCTGCTGAAAAAGCAAAAATTGAATTATCTACAGTAATGGAAACTGATGTTAATTTACCATTTATTTCACATGATCCATCCTCTGGCGCAAAAAATCTTGAATTAAGAATAACTAGAGCTAAACTAGATGAGTTAATCCGACCAATTGTTGAACGATGTAAACCATCTATTCTTAAAGCACTTGAAGATGCAAAACTAGCTAATTCTGATATCAATAAAATTGTCATGGTTGGTGGACCAACAAGAATTCCATTAGTACAAAAGTTTGTGAGTGAAATTATTGGAAAAGATGCTGAATCTGGAGTTGATCCTATGGAAGCAGTAGCAATGGGTGCTGCAATTCAAGCAGGAATTATTGCCGGGGATGTTTCTAGTGACATAGTATTACTTGATGTTACTCCGCTTACATTAGGAATTGAAACTTTAGGTGGAGTTAGAGAACCATTAATTGAAAGAAATACAACTATTCCAACTTCTAAGAGCAAAGTTTTCACAACTGCAGCTGATAATCAAACTGCTGTGACTATTCATGTTGTTCAAGGTGAAAGACCTATGGCTACGGATAATGTTTCACTAGGAAGCTTTAACCTTACTGATTTACCTCCTGCTCCAAGAGGGGTTCCACAAATTGAAGTAAAATTCGATATTGATGCAAATGGAATAATTAATGTTACTGCAAAAGATCTTGGTACACAAAAGGAAGCAAAAATTACTATTGAATCTTCTTCCAAATTATCTAAAGAAGAAATTGAAAAATTAAAAGAAGATGCAGAGAAATTTTCTGATGAAGACAAAAAGAAGAAAGAAAAAATTGATCTTAAAAATGAAGCAGAGAGTTTCATTTATACTACTGAAAAATTAGTTAATCACGATCTAAAAGATAAAATTTCTCAAGAACAAGGAATCAAAATTACTGATGCAATTAAAGAAGTTAAAGAGATTCTAGATAAAGAACCAGAGGAATTAAAACCTAAACTTGAAGCATTGCAATCTATTGTTAATGAAGTAACTACTGAACTTTACAAAAATGCTTCACCTCCACCTGGTGCTGAAGGACAACAAGGTGCTGGTGCTGAAGGACAACAAGGTGCTGGTGCTGAAGGACAACAAGGTGCTGGTGC
>JBHHZR010000068.1:0-2135 GCA_046758125.1 Candidatus Nitrosopumilus sp.
TTGAATTAAATAATTGACAAAGGAACAAAATCTATGGACTTTGATGTTGTAGTTGCCGGAGGAAGTGTTGCAGGATTACTATGTGCAAGAGAAATTGCATCAAGTGGATTTTCAGTACTTGTTATTGAGGAAGATTATGAAATAGGAACACCTGAACATTGTGGGGGATTGGTAAGCATTGCAGGATTAGAAGAGTTAGGAATCGTTCCATTTAGAAAAACATTTGATCATATGATTGAATCCGCTAAAATTACAGCACCAAATGGGAACAGTTTTGAAATTAATTCAAAGAAACAAAAAGTGGCGGAGATTAATAGAAGAGAGTTAGATAAGCAAATAGCTTTTCAAGCTCAAAAAAACGGAGCAAGTATCAAAGTTCGAACAAGTTTTCAAGAGATTACAGATTCAGGAATTAGAACAGATGATGAAAAAATCAATTGTAAAATTTTTGTTAATGCAATGGGAGTTTCATCATTAATACACAAAGATAGAACAGGAATACTATCATCTGCACAATACGAAATTTATGCAGATTGGATAGAAAAAGGAAAAGTGAAAGTAATTTTTGATCAGGAAAAATATCCTGGATTTTTTGCATGGATAATTCCATCTGGTGAAGGTAAAGGCAAGGTAGGAGTTGCAGGAAGAGGAATTAATGTTGCTGAAACACTGGATAAAATTCTCGAAGGAAAAGGAAGTTACTCAACAATTAGAAAAATTTTTGCACCAATTTGGATTAAAGGACCTATTACAAATTTTGTAGATGGAAAAACAGTAATTGTCGGGGATGCTGCAGGACAAGCTAAACCTACTACTGCAGGCGGAATTTTCTCTAGTGGGATGGGAGGAGTTTATGCAGGACAAGCAATATCAAAGTTTTTGAAAACAAGCAACAGAGCTGATCTTGATGAATATCAGAAAAGATGGATGGATAGATTTGGAAAAGAATTTGAAAAGCAAGCATTAGCAAGAAAAATTTTAGAAAGAGTTGACAATAAAACAATCAACAAATTATTTGAATCAATAACACCTGAGATCATAAAAGATATTTCAGAAAAAGATGAGTTTGATTTTCATACTGGATCAATTATAAAATTATTGGGAATGAAAGGTTCGATAAAAACAGCTCAAACCTTAATTGGTGGAGAAATTAAAAAATTACTAAGTTAAAACACGCTCAAATTCTAAGGAAGATATAAATGATGTTTGCAGAAAATCGTGATATGTCATCTACTATTTCATTACCAACATGTAGTTGCTGTAATAGACATATAATGCCTAATGATAAATGTGTAAAATTCAATTGCCCTAACTGTGGTGCTGATTTAATTTGGAGATGTCAAAGTTGCAGAGAAGCAGCAAGAAACTATACTTGTTCTTCATGTAATTTTCAAGGACCTTAAAAAAATGGCTCAATTACTATTTATCACAAAAATTCTTCCCCAAGGAACAGATGTTGATCTTGACAAACTACCAGAAACTATTCAGTCATCATTACCAGAAGGAATTGTTATGAAAAGACATGCAAAAGAACCATTAGCGTTTGGACTAGAATTTTTGAAAGCAGAATTTGTTTTAGAGGACAAAGAAGGTCAAAGTGATGCTTTAGAGAATGCTATAAAATCAGTAGAGGGCGTTAGTGAATTTGAAGTCCTCAACATGAGCCGAATGTCAGTTGACATGAAATAGGTGATTTTTTGGTGCGCAAAGAAGAACCTTTGCAGATGAGAATTGGAGAAGCAAAACAAAGAGACGTAGGTAAAAAACGTGCCAGAATTGGACCTGAAGCCATGGATTTTCTCAAAGTTACTCCTGGAGATATTATTGAAGTGATGGGTTCGAGATCTAGCTGTGCAGTTGTTTGGCCAGTTGATGAAGATGAAAAATTTCCAGACATTATAAGAGTTGACGGACAAACAAGAAAAAATGTTGGTGCATCATTAAATGATATTGTAAAAATTAGAAAAGTAACATCAAAGATTGCAAAAATAGTCTCACTTACTCCTGTAAATGATTCTGTAACAGTAGACAAAGAATTTACTGATTTTGTTAAAAATAGATTGAAAGGATTGCCAATTACTCATGGTGATGAAATTTCCGTGATGATTTTAGGAAATTCTATGGACTTTAAAATT